>JAZLHW010000077.1:0-7993 GCA_045617105.1 Selenomonadaceae bacterium
CTGTACCATTACACTGCTCCGAAAAACGGAGCAGTTCCTTATCTTGTGTGGGCAGAAGATACAAGGTCTGATTTTGTAGCCGACAACAAGCACATAGAAGTCGGTATTGAGGGAACGGTGGATCTCTTTACGAGAACCGAAAACGACCCTCTCAAGGAATCTGTAGAAAATGTGCTGAACAGTCTGCCAATTGGCTGGTATCTCAATTCCACGCAGTACGAAGAGGATACAGAATTGATTCTTTTTGAGTGGGTGTTTAATCTATATGGCTAAATTTAAGTGGGTCGGCATGGACTTGTATATCAAGCAGATGCAGAACCTTAATGAACACACGACCGGGATTGTGAAAATGGCTGTATTCGATGGAGCTGCCGTTGTAGCAGATGAAGTCAGGGCACGATTGAAAGCCAATATTAAACACCCGGAAAAATCAACCGGGGAACTTCTCGACTCGATGTATCTTGCGAAAATGAAGGACGAAAACGGATACGTTTATTCCGAGATCGGATTCGCAGGATACGACAGCAGAGGGGTACCAAATATTATAAAAGTCAATGCAATGGAAAGTGGGACATCAAAGCAGAGGAAGTCTCCGTTTATACGTCCCGCTTTCAATGCAGCGAAAGAACGCTGCATATCTGCAATGGCTGACACTATAGACACAGAAATTAAAAGAATAGTGGAGGATTAAAAATGGCGAACGGAAGAGTATGTACAGGTTTCTCAAAACCTTATGTTGCAAAATATTCTGAAAGTTCCGGCACGATCACCTATAGCAACGGTCAGATCCTTGCCCGTGGTGTAGAAGTCAATATTGAGCCGAGCACTCCGGATGAAAACATTTTCTATGCGGATAATGTTGCGGCTGAATCTGCTCCCGGCGTTTTCACAGGCGGCACTCTCACACTGACAGTTGACGGTCTCCTTGATGCCTCGGAAAAGCTTCTCTACGGGCTTCCAAATGCAGGAACTGACGGTCTCGTACCCTACGATGATGACATGGCAATTCCTTATGTCGGTGTCGCTTTCATCGCAAGGTATCAGAGCGCAGGCGTTGTTTCCTACGTTCCCGTGATTCTGACTAAGTGCAGATTCAAAGAACACAACGTGACTGCAGCCACCCAGGAAGAGAACATCGAATGGCAGACAGAAGAACTCACCGCTGATATTCTTCGTGACGATTCCACAAAGCACGTATGGAAGTATGTCGGCGAAGGAGAAGACAGCGAAGCGGATGCGGAATCCGTAATCAAAACAAAATTCAATATCACCTAAGGAGAGCATATATGGTCGTTCATGGTAAAGAGCGCAACTTCCTCCTAACTGTAGGAGCGTCTGCAGAGATTGCGGATCTGTGTCCGGGCGGGGATCTCAGTAGAATTGGTGAAGTGCTTGATGGCAATTACAATAAAACGCTGAGAACGGTAGCCAAGATTATAGCCGCAATGAGCAGAGGGTATGAAAACAACAGAAAATATGAGGAACCCGGTTATGAACCGAACCCTCTGACTGTGGATGAAATTATGTCTCTGCCAACAAATGTTCTGAAACAACTTGAATCAGAGGCTCTTTCAAAGTTTTCTGAGGATAGCGAAACATCAGTGAATGTTGAAGAAACAAAAAAAAACAACGGGGTCACGACAGCATAAACCTGTCGTGGCTCCTATTTTACGGCAGGATGCTAAATATGAAAAAGTGGGAAATACTCAATACCCGCTACGGCGAGATGATTGATATGATCACCTGCCTTGCTATTTACAACGGAAACGCAAAAGAAAAAAAACAAAAGAAAAAATACAGTTTTGACGAAGTTTTAGAGTTGAGGTGATTCAATGGCAGCCAACATCGGTCCTAAGATAGGGATAGACGGTGAAGCCGAATACCGAAAACAATTAAATAATATAATTCAGCAGGCAAAAACGCTCGACTCGGAGATGAAGGCAGTAACGTCCGCATTCGACAAGTCGACTTCTGCGCAGGAAAAGAATGCCAAGACAGGTGCTGTTCTTGAAAAGCAGATCAACGTTCAGAAAGAACGTGTAGAGATGCTTGCAAAAGCTGTCCAGGCATCCGCAGAGCATTATGGTGAGAGCGCAACGGAAACTCTCAAATGGAAAGAAGCTCTGAATAATGCACAGACGGATTTAAATCGCATGAATTCCGAGCTTGACGATACCGATAAAAACCTCAAAGAAGACGCAAAGAGCGCATCCAATTTCGCCGATGTTCTCAAAGCGAACCTTCTGAGCGAAGCAATCATAAACGGTGTCAAAGCACTTGGATCTGCAATAAAAGAAGTTGGGAGAGCTACCGCCGCATTTAGCAAAGAAGTTGTTATGGGGTTTGCGGAGCTTGAACAGAACATCGGAGGCAGCGAAGCAGTCTTCAATCAGTATGCAACCGATCTCCAAAAAATCGCTGAACAAGCCTACCGGACAATGGGGACATCCGAAAGTGAATACCTTGCAACGGCAAACAAGATGGGTGCGTTGTTCCAAGGGTCCGGAGTGGATATTCAAAGGTCTATGGAACTCACGACACAGGCGATGCAGAGAGCGGCAGACATGGCTTCTGTTATGGGAATTGATACTTCAGCAGCATTGGAAGCTGTCTCCGGTGCCGCAAAGGGCAATTATACCATGATGGACAACCTCGGCGTTGCCATGAACGCAACTACGTTATCAGCCTATGCTCTTTCCAAAGGAATTAATAATGCGTGGAATAGTATGAGCAATGCAGACAAGGCAGAGCTTGCAATGCAGTATTTCTTTGAAAAGACAACGCAGTATGCAGGTAACTTTGAAAGAGAAGCCAGGTCAACGATCTCCGGGTCAATCGGCATGCTGAAAGCGTCTGTCGAATCCTGGGTTGCTGGGTTGGGCAATTCAGAAGCGGACATCATCGCATTGACGAAGAATATTGTAGACAGCTTCAAAGCTGTCGTTTCAAATGTTCAGCCTATAGTGAAACAGATGATAAGCGTTCTTCCGGAGGTTGCGAAGACTGCATTAAGTTCCATTACAGAATCCCTCCCAGAAATGCTGTCATCCGCACAACAGATAATAGGTGACGCAATTTCAATGTTGTTCGATTCTTTACCGGAGATTTTAAGAACTGCCGGGGAAACCGTAATAGGGCTTGGAAAAACAATCATAACAAACCTTGGAAACGGCATTAAAAACAACCTTCCTGAGCTTCTTTCAAGAGCGCAGGAAATGATCACTTCTCTTACAGAAGGAATAAAACAAAATCTCCCACAGCTGATAAAGTCCGGGCTTAATGCCCTTCTTGATTTTTCAAAGGGCTTTCATGACGGTGTTTCCGCTTTGGTGGATAATGGGCTTGAAATGATTAAAGCCTTGGTCGAAGGTATTATAAAAGCTCTGCCGGATCTGATAAAAACAGTCCCACAGATTATAATAAATTTCGCAGACACAATTAATGATAATATGCGTAAAATTTTGGAAACAGGGTTTCAGCTTATTGTAGAACTGATTGCTGGAATTATAAAGGCAATACCAACACTTATAGCAAACCTTCCGAAAGTTATAGAAGCAATTGTGAAAACAATTATGGCTTTCGACTGGCTCAATATCGGTAAAAATATTATTACTGGTATAGGGAACGGAATCAAAAATATGGCAAGCTCTCTAAAACAGTTTGTGACGAGCGGATTTTCCGGGGCTATCGACTTTTTGAAAAACCTGCCACAGCAAGCATTACAATGGGGAAAAGATATGATTGCCGGATTTATCAACGGCATCAAAGCCAAAATTGATTCTCTTGTAAGCACTGTAAAACAGACGGCTTCAAAGATCAAGTCTCTACTCGGATTTTCAGAGCCAAAAGAAGGTCCACTTTCCAACTTCCACACTTATGCACCTGATATGATGAAACTTTTTGCAAAAGGTATTCTTGACAATCAGAGCCTTGTGACGAATGCGGCAAAAAAAGCTTTCAACTTCCGACCCATGATGATTCCCTCGACAGAAATCACAAAATCTTCCAATCCTGTCAGCTATGGCGGTTTTAATTTCGTCATAAATGCTGCGGAGGGGCAGAGCGTTAATGACATAGCGGACGCAGTCATGGATCGTATCGAAACAGTAATAGGAATGAGAGGAGCGGCGTTGGCATGATTTCATGGGCAGGAATTACTTCTGATAAATGTAATGTCATTGTTGAGCACTACCCAACCAGACCGCTCCCAAAGCGGAAATACGAAACTGTATCTATTCCAGGTAGAAACGGCGAACTTATATTTAGTGAGGACGCATACGAAAACGTAATACAGGAATATGATATATATATTTCTGCGGAAAAGCATAAGCTTCCAGCCGTTGCACGGCGAGTCGCAGAATGGATTCTTAAACCCGGATATAATATATTATACGACTCTTACGAGCCTGAAATATTCCGTCTTGCTTATTATAGCGGAACGGAAAACATCGAAAATATATTTAATAAGTTCGGTCGTATGAAGCTTTCGTTCTCATGCAAGCCACAGAGATTCCTTCTTACCGGAGAAGATAAGGTCAATATGAGCGATGAAGGTACGCTATATAATCCGACATCTTTTCCGTCAAAACCGCTGATCAAGGTTATAGGAAGTGGGAACGGTACTCTCACAGTCGGCTCAAAGACATGCTCTCTTACTGGAATTTCCGAATTCTTAATTATAGATTCAGAACTTCAAGACGTGTACAAGAACCTTCTGAATGAAAACGGTAAATTCACTGGGGCGTTTCCTATATTTGAATCCGGTGAAAATATCGTCAGCTGGACTGGCGGCATTACCGGAGTTGAAATAACACCAAGGTGGTGGATGCTTTGAATATATATCCATCAACAGCCACAACTTTCACCACGAATGGACTCGGAGTTCTTTCAGACGTTATAAGTTGCAATGTAACGGAGGAACTAAACGGGATCTTTGAGTTAGAGATGCGATACCCATTAAAAGGGCAGCATTTCTCTGAAATAGGTCTACGCTCAATTATTACGGCGAAAAGCAATCCGACAGGAGACCCACAGCCTTTCCGCATATACAGAATAACAAAACCGCTGAACGGTATTGTTACAATCTATGCACGGCACATAGCTTATGATATGGGCGGTATCCCGGTTTCTCCGTTTACAGCATCAACGCTTGGAACTGCGCTTGTTGGCATCAAGGAAAATGCGGTCGGAGATGTTCCTTTCACTTTTAATACAGACAAAAGCGTATCATCCGGCTTTTCTGTCAAAGAGCCACGAAGCATGTGGTCATTGATTGGAGGGCAGGAAGGTAGTCTTCTCGATGTCTACGGCGGTGAATGGGAGCTTGACGGTTTCTCAGCATACCTGTGGCAACACAGAGGATATGAGCGTGGCGTTTCAATCCGTTATGGAAAGAACCTCAAAAACCTCGAACAGGACAGCGAGTGCGCCAATGTCTACACTGGGATTTACCCTTATTGGAAAGATGCTAATTCTCAGGAAACGGTGGAGTTGCCGGAGAAAATCGTAAACGCCCCTGGAACTTACGATTTCACCAAAATCCTCCCTGTGGATTTTTCAGAAAGCTTTGACACGCCACCAACAGAAGCGCAACTTCGGTCGAGAGCGCAGTCTTATGTCCAAAACAACAGCATCGGAGTTCCGAATGTCAGCCTTGATGTTGAGTTCGAAATGCTCGAACAGTCTGATGAATACAGGGGGCTTGCGCTTTTGGAACGGGTGTATCTTGGAGACACGGTATCCGTGATCTTTGATGATCTTGGCGTAAACGCTACGGCAAGAGTCGTGAAGATTATATATAATCCCCTTCTCAACCGTTATGACTCAGTAACACTTGGAAAAACAAAGTCAAATCTCGCTCAGACTATAGTAACACAGCAAAGGGAAATAGAGGACAAACCTTCCATTTCAATTGTCCAATCTATAGTCGCTCAGTTGACAGACGGAATCCTCGGTGCTCTCGGTGGATCTGTCCGACTCCTTGATACAAACGGAGATAGGATGCCGGACGAACTGTATATAGCGGACAATGAAGACCCGGCTCTCGCAGTGAAGGTTTGGCGGTTTAACTATCAGGGCTGGGCAGCATCATCCAATGGATACAACGGTCCCTTCACAATGGGTGCCACATTAGACGGCGGTCTCCTTGCTGAATTCGTCACCGCAGCGCACTTGACAGCTGGAACAATTCAGAGCGCAGACGGGCAGAGCTTCTATTTGAACCTTGATGAAAATGTTATGCGCATGGGTGCCTATGACACTAAGTTTGCGGAAGCGTCAGCAGCAACAGATGCGAAGATTGCGGAAGCGGCTAACGGCTTTGATACGAAGATCACACAGGTTGAGTCCGAAGTTAACGAAAAGCTGATACCGTTAGCGGAAATAAGCGACTACATTCAAGTCGGTAATATAGGAACAAGTGATGAGCCGTTGTTCGGCGTGAAGATCGGAAAAAGAGATCTCGCTTCTTCGTTTAAGTCTGTTTTCACAGCAAATGCGCTGGAATTTTATGAAAACAATATAAGGACTGCTTTTCTTTCAAACCAAAAGCTGAACACCAACACGATAAGAACAGCTTCAATGGAGCTTGTGTCTCCTACTAATATGGGTGACGCTTCAAGCGTTGACTGGCTTGTTACGTTGGATAATGGTTATACCATTAAATATGTCGGAGGAAACGCATGACTTTTACAAGAAATATAACTTACTCTGCATATAATGCTTTCAACCCACAGTTCGGTGGTTCATCTTCAAGCTATTTTATATGGCGTGGTTGGAACGGCGAAAAGTATAATAATCAATATGGGTTCGCAGGAGTAAATGCTGCAGGAAGCAGAGCGGCATTTGTTTTTCGCTTTTCAACACCGTCATGGAGCGGAAGTGTTGAAGAGCTTTCTCTTTCTTTCAAACTGCAAGAAGAACTCGGAAGAGACAGAACCGTCCGGGTTTCCGTAACGACAACCGACCCAACCACAAGCACCACATTGTATACCGGGCAGACGCTTCCGTCTGACGCTGGAAGAATATATGATGAAACAATAACTGTGGATGCGTCCTCAGAACAGACATACACGGTTGATATTTCTTCCGGCTCAATTCCCAAGAGCAGAACAATGTATTTAATCGTGTCTCCGGACACGACAGCGTCCGGGACATCGAACTATGTAACCATTCACAGCATCTCTTTCACGGGATATGTAACCTACGAAGCGGAAGCGTCCGAAGTCAGTGCCAGTGATGGCTTTTTCGGTTCACCGATTACGATAAATATGACGAACGATGGAATGAGCCATGTTCTGTCATATTCTTTCGGTGATGCCACAGGGTCAATCGGTACAACGACAGGAAACACTTATTCGTGGACACCGCCGAATTCCCTGATGAATGAGATCCCAACAGAAACAAGCGGGACTTGCACAATTACATGTACGACAGACGCAGGCGAGACAGAAACAACAATCACGCTGTTTGTCCCGGACTCGGTCAAGCCGACTCTCGGCTCATTAAATTTCAACCGGGTCAATGAAAATGCGACAGTCCGTTCTTGGAATGTGTGGTTGCAGAACTTCACGAAAGCCAGGGCAATCATGACCGCCTCGGCAAACTACTCTTATATAACATCGTGGAGAATAGACGGCGGGTCGGTCGTATTTTCTGCTTCGGATCTCTCGAGCCAAAGCATTAGCGTAGACCAAACGTCAGCAACGCTTACTCAAGCAGGAACCTTCTATGTTTCAGTTACGCTGACAGATGCAAGAGGGAGGTCTACAACCCTCCGGTCTTCTGCGACATATACGGTTCTTCCTTATGCTTATCCATCCGTCACAGACTTCGAAATATATCGTTGTTTGGAGGATGGAACGAGGGATGACAGCAACGGGACATATCTTTTTGTTAAAGCAACAAGGGTGTTTTCCAATGTAGGAGATAACTCCTGCACGATGATTGTTCAATATAAGGAACGGTCAGAAGAAGAGACAGAATATATAACATA
>JAZLHW010000078.1:0-31703 GCA_045617105.1 Selenomonadaceae bacterium
CGTTGGGCTATTGCCTATAAATATCCGCCTGAGGAGAAGGAAACGGTTCTTCGTAAAATCGAGCTTTCGGTTGGTCGGACTGGACGTATTACGCCTACGGCAGTATTTGATGCGGTTCGTCTGTGCGGAACGAATGTGGAACGGGCAACGCTTCATAATCAAGATTTTATTGACCAACTGGATGTACGTGTGGGAGATACCATTTTGGTATACAAGTCGGGCGAGATTATCCCGAAAGTTAAGCAGGTTGTCTTAGAAAAGCGTCCAAAGGATTCTGTACCATTTTTGATAGGCAGCACATGCCCTGTTTGCGGAGGACGGGCGGAGCAGGAAGAAAACATGGCGGATATCAAATGCATGAATCCAAATTGTCCTGCTCAAATGGAAAACCGTATCCTCAATTTTATCAGCCGCAATGCTATGGACATCAAAGGATTTGGTGCTGCTTATGTCAGGGCTTTGATCGAGCAAGGATATATTCGCACGATATCGGATATTTATTTTTTGCATGAAAAACGTGACATGTTAATTGCGGCTGGATTGATTGGAAAAACGAGAAATACGGATAAGCTTTTGCAGGCGATTGAAGACAGCAAGCAAAATGAACCTTCAAGGCTTTTGACTGGTCTCGGAATTTCTGGGATTGGACGTGCGGCATCTCGTGAATTGATGCGGCATTTTCATTCTATTCACAAATTACGGAAAGCCGAGAAAGAACTGCTCCTTGAAATACCAGATTTAGGAGAAATCAGTGCAAGGAATATCGTGGAATATTTTTCTGATGAGTGTAATGGAAGAATGATTGACGCATTGGAAGCAGCTGGTGTCAATATGGAAGAAAAAGAGAGGGAAGAAGATAGTCTTTTGGCAGGAAAGACCTTTGTTTTGACTGGAACACTTGAGCAGTTGGACCGAAAGGCAGCAGCAGCTTTGATTGAAAAGCATGGTGGAAAGGTTACAGGTTCCGTGTCCAAAAGGACAGATTATCTTGTTGCCGGCGAAGCAGCAGGAAGTAAGTTGGATAAGGCCAGAAGCTTGGGAACCGTTATTCTCACAGAGCAAGAATTTTTGAATCTTTGTGGGCAAAAATAGATGAAATTTATATCCTCACGAAGAAAATTCCTGCCCTGATCACAGGCCTATTGAGTGGAAATCCGCAGCTTTCCGGCTCCAGCATGATTGCTATGACAGCACAGACAGCAGCTGCTGTTGCTTCGGGAGCAGGTACCCTTTCGGCAGCAAGGACGGCAGCGGCTGCTATGGGGACTGGCAGTGGAGTAAAAGGCACCCTTACACAGCTTGGACGGATTGGAAAACAGGTTGGCAGAGATTTTGTTATGAGCAGAAGCCCTGTCAAAAACTATCGTGGGGCAATGCGTGATTTCCATAGTACATTAGCTCATAATGCGGATTATTACCGTGGACAAATTGAAGATACTATAAAAAACCAATCTGGAAAAGGCGTGTCTAGGAAAGAGGAAAAAGAAAAATAAAAAGTATAGCGCATTAGGACGCTATACTTTCAAAATTAAGTGCAATGAGCATAATAGCGTGCTTCCTCAGCAATATCTCTTATCTCATCGCTCTTTGCTTCGAGCTTATGGATACGACCCTCAAGATGTTCTATCCTTTCCGCCATCTCATAAATCGTATCAATGAGAGCAGCTTCCTTTTCTTCCCGTGTCATGGAAGCATATTTGGATACTGGCTCAGGTTCCGGTACAGGAATTGCTTCCTGCGGTGTTTCCGCTTTTGTATTTTTTTTCTTTCCAAAGAAGAATCCCATATACAAACATCCTTTCAAATCCAACAATTTATTTGTAGAAATAGTACACCACAATATTTAAACTGTCAATAAAAAGGAGGAAGCTTTTGATGCTATATTCAGAGAAGGAAAGAGAAATCATAAAGAAGGACACGATGCAGCTGGAACTTACGGAGGAGGAGAAGGAAATTTTAGAGGAGATTTCTCCGAGAATGGTGGACAACATGATCCTGTACAGCCAGAAGAAGCTTCCGCCGGAGGAGATGGAGGAATACGACCGAATGTTCATGGAGTGCAGGATGGAAGAAACCGCAAGGGAAGAAGCACAGGAGAGGCTCGTGGAGAAAGCCTTGGCGACGATCGAGACACCAAAGACGCAAGGGGAATGGGCGATGATTCGGAGGGAGTATCTCCAGTATTACCAACCCCAACTGTGGTTGGAGATGGTAGAATCGGGGTCGGCAGCGACTCATTTGCAGCGCATACAGGAGAGGACGCAGAATCAGATGATGAAAATGCTGGACAGAGAGGAAGCAAGACTGGTCAACGGGAAGAATCTCAAATTTCAGGAAACCGTGCAGATCATGAACCAAGCACAGTCAGCCATTCGGGAGTTTTTGATCGCGGAACTCAGCCAGTAGAAGAAAATGAGGAAAGGGAAGAGGGGAAGCCTGACATAGTGGCTTCCTCTGCTTCGGATGAAGAAATTGATTTTTCAAAAATTGATTATAGCTTGGATATAAGCACGACACGCGGCAAGAGAGCTGTTTTTCAGTGCAATCTTGCTGCTATTCGTGTGCTTAAAAAAATGGAGGAAAATTCTATGAGTGAATGACTGAAAGTAAGAAAAAACTTGACTGCCTACATTGCAATGCAAAATCTTAAAGTGTGCAAAAAGTAGAAAAGATGATAATATACTATAATATGTGGAAAGGAAGGAGTTCTAAAATGGAACAAAACAACCAAAAAGACGAACAACTAAAATATGCGAATACAGAAAATCAAGTACGTGTATTGTCCGAGGAAGAAAGATATGGTTATGAAGGGACTACAATAGATGCGTCCGAACCGCATGGCTGGCAGGAGGAGCAGTTTTCCAAATCCGAGCGAAATCAAGGAAAAATCTATTATCGGCAATTTCAGATGGGAGGCAGGAAAAGCTGGATCTCATGGTTGATTGGCGGCATTGTCGTTACTGTTGTAGTGGTGTGTGCCTTGTTTTTGTTTTTGCCGCTTTTATTAGTGATTGGTGGAATAGCAATTTTGTGGTATCTGCTTCGACGGTTGTAGCACTGTCCACAGTATATGGGTTTGAAAGCCAGCTGATGAATACTGGATAATAGCCGTAGGTTATGGTAAAATACAATCATCTGGTTGTGATGAATGGTTTAGCATTTTTGTTGTGTCATGGAGTAGGGGCAGTGCCTTGGAGGAAAGCCGATGGAAATTCGACAGCTTGAATATTTTTGTATGATCAGCGAATTGGAAAATTTTACTAAGACGGCGCAAATGCTTCACGTTTCTCAACCATCCGTTACAAAAGCAATCAAAGCTTTGGAAGCAGAATTTCAATTAACTTTGATAAATCGCAGTCAGAAGCATATATCTTTAACAGAAGAGGGCAGGGTGTTTTTGATTCATGCTAAAAAAATTTTGCAAGAGGTAGAGGCAACAAAGCACGAAATGCAAGAATTTCATGATCATACCAAGGGAATCATACATTTTGGAATCCCGCCCATAGTAGAGGGTTATTTGTTTCCAGACTTTTTTACTAAATTTCGTCAAATATATCCAGAGATCAATTTAGATGTAAAGGAGTACAATGATTCTCAGGAGGTACGGGAACGTGCCGAACAGGGCGATTTGGACTTTGGCATCGTGATGGGAACGACGAAGGAAAAGACATTGAATTCTTTTTCTATTATGGCAGATCGTATGGACGTATGTTTTTCCTTAGATCATTTTTTCAAGGAGAAAACTATTGTTGAGTTTTCTGATTTGAAAGAAGAAAAGTTTATTATGCAGCAGCCTGCAACCTATCAGTATCAACAGGTGTTTTCTCGATGCAATGACGCAGGCTTTGTACCAGATGTGTTATTGTGTACTTCGCAAATCAAAACAATTAAACAGCTTGTTGCAAATGGCATGGGAATATCCGTGCTTCCTAATTTTGTGACACGGAACGAAAGAAAAATGTTGCATTGTGCCCTGCACCCTAGTTTGAAGGTAGGAATTTATTTATATTGGGGAAAACATAAAATATTTTCTCGGATAGATAAAAAATTTATTGATTTTATGAAAAAGTATACGACTTCATTGGAATTCAGACAGCATTTTCGTCAAGAATAAAGGATGAGTGAATTTATTGCAGTTAAAACGCTTGGAAGCATATGGTTTTAAATCCTTTGCTGATAAAATAGAATTAGAATTTCATCAAGGCATTACTGCTATTGTAGGACCTAACGGCAGTGGGAAAAGCAACATTACAGATGCCATACGATGGGTATTAGGAGAACAAAATATCAGGAATCTGCGTGGAGCCAAGGCAGAAGATATTATTTTTACAGGAAGCGCTTCACGAAAGGCACTTGGAATAGCGGAAGTATCTTTGTTTTTTGAAAACAATGGGGAGCTTCCGATTGACTACAAGGAAGTTGTGGTGACAAGGCGGCTTTTTCGATCAGGCGAAAGCGAATTTTACCTCAACCGCTCTCGTTGCCGCTTGAAGGATATCTATAATTTATTTGCTGATACTGGAATTGGCCATGATGGCATGAGCATTATCGGACAAAATCGGATAGATGATATTTTGAATAGCAAGCCAGAGGAACGAAGGGCATTTTTTGAAGAAACATCGGGAATTACGAAATATCGCAATAGAAAAAAAGAGTCTCTCCGCAAGCTGGAAGACATGGAAGGCAATTTACTGCGAGTGAATGATATCATTCATGAAGTTGAGAGCCAGTTGGAACCATTTGCAAAACATGCTGAAAAAACGAGGCAGTATAACTTACTGACGGAAGATTTAAAGAAATATCAGCTTACAGGATTTTCTCAGAAGTATGCAAAGCTTAAAACGCAGGCAGAAAAAAATAATAGCTCGCTTCAAGAAGTCGCTGACCAAGCAGTGGCATCGGAAGCGGAAGCTGGTTACATGGAAAGCCTGCGGGAACAGCTGGATAAGGAGGCACTCGATTTAGAATTATCTGCGCAAGCACAGGCAGATAAAAATGAAAAAATACGCGTACAAGCAGATAAGATTGAAACAGAGCTGGCCACGCTTAAGGAACGCAGCCATCAAAGTGGTGTAGCAAAAGAACGTATTTTACGCCAAAGAGAATCGCTGCAGAAGGAATTGCAAAAAAATAGTGAAGAAATACGGCGTTTTACGGAACAAAAAATACAGCTCGAAAAAGACTTGGAATTAGCAGGGCAGTTGCTGGAATCTGAGCAGGAGAAGGCTGCTTCTTTGGAAGGCTCGCTGCGTGAGAAGAAGCAGGAAGAAAATGAATTAGTCCAGATATGCAGCCAACTAAAACTAGAATTAACTGAAAAGCAGAAAACCTTAGCTGTTCTTGCAAGGGATTTAGAGACGAGTTCGGAAGATGCTTCATCTGAAAAGATATCCAAGGAAGAAATGGAAAGCAGGCTTCTGGAACTTCAAAATGTATTGGCAAATTTTCAGCAACAAGAGCAGGATCTGGATAAGACATTGGAAGCCACTGCGGTACAGGACAAGAACCTCCAAGAAGAATTTCAAGTGCTGTTGACACGTATGCAAACGATAAAGCAGGAATTGGATGCAAGCTTTCAAGATCTGCAAACGAAGTCGAATAGATTGAAATTCCTGAAAGGAATGCAGCAGGCATACGAGGGCTTTGGTAAAGCTGCAAAGGCTGTTTTGAAAGCGGATATGCCATGGCGAAAGGGAATTTGTGGAGCAGTTGGGGAATTACTAAGCGTTTCTCCCAAATATGTGACTGCTGTAGAAGTTGCTCTTGGTGGAAACATGCAGAATATCGTTACGGAAGATACAGCAACTGCAAAGTCCGTGATTTTGTTCTTAAAGGAAAAGCATTTAGGACGAATCACGTTTCTTCCTTTGTCTGAGATCGTAGTGCGTCCCTTTGAAAAAGGGCGTATTTCACAGGAGACTGGAGTCATTGGATATGCGAATGAATTGGTTGAGGCAGAAGCAAAATATAAAAAAGTGGCGGATTTTTTATTAAATCACACTTTGGTAATGGATACGCTTGACCATGCGTTGCTTCTTGCAAAAAAAATGAATTATAAGCTTCGGATCGTTACCTTGGATGGAGAACTGCTGCATCCCGGTGGATCGCTTTCAGGCGGAAGCCGGCAACATAAGGAAGTTAGTTTTATGAATCGTGGCGGCGAGATAAAAGAAATTCAAATGCAGATGGATTCTTTGGAAGAAAAGTGCAGAAGCTTGAAGGCTCGCCATGATGAGGAAGAAAAGAAGCAAACATCTTTGAAAGATCGATCTGCTGTATTGGTGAAAGAATTGCATGATTTGCAAGTGCATCAAGCAGAGCTGCGTATTACGATAGAAAAGACAAAAGAAGAACTGGAAGATCGTAAAGAAGCACTATATGAGCTAGAAGAAAAAGCAAATTCCCGAAAGGTGGCTTTTCAGGAATTGCAGGAAAAAAAGGAAGAATTGTCACAGTCCTCTGTTTCAGACCAAGAAGCCATTATGGAAAAAGAAGCAGAGATTGACAGAGTGCACAACTCTTTGCAGGCATTGGAAGAAGATGCAACGCATTTAGCGGCTTACATCAACGACAGGAAAGTTCAGTATGCCGTTTTGAAACAGAACATACAGCACAATCAAGAGAGCCTTTTGGCTGAACAGCAAAAGAAAGAACAATGTGAGGCTGCATTAACAGGAAATCATCAAGAGGAACTTGCCCTTTCGCAAGATATGGAAGAAAGCATTGCCAGAAAAGATGAGCTTGCAAAAATGGATACGGAATTGCAGAAGCAATATGCAGAAGGGAAGGAGATACAAACCAGCTTATATGAGCAGCGTTTGAAAAAATTGGAAGAAAGCAAAAAACAGGAGAATTTAGCAAAGGAAGCCATGCGAAAACTGAATTTGCTTCGTGATAACATTCATCAATTAGAGTTGAAGAAATCCAAAATTTCTTACTTAATGGAAGAGTGCGAAGGACGGCTGCTTTCGGAGTATGGATTAACACCGGAACGTGCTGCTGAGGAGTCCTTGGATCTGCCCGAAGAAGAGATTCAGGAAAAAGTATCGGAACTGAATCGTAAAATTCGTGCCATTGGACCCGTAAATCCAAATGCAATACAACAATATGAAGAACTCAAGAAACGCTATGATTTCATGAGCAAGCAAGCGAATGACTTAACAGAAGCAAAAGGAAATCTTTTGTCCATTTTGAAAGAAATTGATGATACGATGACCAAGAAATTCAAGGAAGCCTTTGCACAGATCCAGATTTATTTTGGAGAGATTTTTGTTCGGCTTTTTGGCGGCGGAAAGGCAGAGCTTAAGCTTTTGGACGAAGATGATGTACTCCATAGCGGAATAGATATTCTAGTGCAAATTCCGCAAAAAAAACAACAAAATCTATCTGCTCTTTCTGGTGGAGAACGTGCATTGACGGTTGTTGCATTACTGTTTTCCTTTCTCAAATATAAGCCGTCACCATTTTCGGTACTTGATGAAATTGATGCACCTTTGGACGAAGCAAATGTATCACGTTTTGGAAATTTCCTAAAGGAATTCTCGAACAATACGCAATTTGTTGTTGTGACACATCGAAAGGGAACTATGGAAGCCGTTGATATGATGTACGGCGTGACAATAGAAGATGCGGGTGTATCTAAAATACTTTCTGTCAAAATGGATAATTTGAAGGACTAAAATATAGTTATCGCTAAAACAAGGAGGACGCTTACCATGGGATTTTTTGACCGCTTAAAAAAAGGATTAAATAAAACGCGGGAAAACTTAACCAATAAGATTGAAAAATTAGTGTTGGGTTACGCAGACATTGACGAGGATTTTTTAGATGAGCTGGAAGAAACCTTGATTATGGCTGATGTCGGTGTTAAGACAACGGAAACACTGATGGAAGCTGTTCGCAAGGGAATCAAGAAAAAAGAAATTCATACGCCAGCAGATCTTAAGCCTTTTTTGCAGGAAGAAATTGCAAAGATTTTGAGGCAAGGCGAGGAAAAGAACAGAACAGCAGTTCAAGGCCCAACCGTTTTACTTGTGATTGGAGTTAATGGTGCTGGAAAGACGACCACTATCGGAAAGCTGAGTGCATACTACAAAGAACAGGGAAAATCTGTAATGCTGGCGGCAGCAGATACCTTTCGAGCAGCGGCAATTGACCAATTGGAGGTCTGGGGAAAGCGTACTGGTGCTGCCGTAATTAAACACGAGGAAGGTTCTGACCCCGCAGCGGTTGCTTTTGATGCGGTCAAGGCGGCAATAGCGAGGAAAATCGACATTCTTATTATTGATACGGCAGGAAGACTTCAAACGAAGTCGAATCTGATGGAAGAACTTAAAAAGATTAATCGTGTGATCTCTAGGGAATGTGAAAATGCCCCACATGAAACCTTGTTAGTGCTTGATGCAACGACAGGACAGAATGCAGTCAGTCAGGCACAGCTTTTTACCAAAGCAGCTCCAATTTCTGGTGTCGTGCTGACAAAGCTGGATGGGACAGCAAAAGGCGGAGTTGTAATTGGAATTAAGTCAGAGCTTTCTATTCCTGTGAAATGGATCGGCGTAGGAGAAGGGATTGAGGATCTTAGGCCGTTTGTTTCTGAGGACTTTGCAAAAGCCTTATTTGAAGGGTAAAGTATGGAGCAAATTGAGGTACGGCAGGGAATTTTAGATTTTTCAATATGCAGCATAAGAGATTTTCCATGGAAAGGCTTGAAAGTTTATACATAAAGACTGTATAATTATAATATCCATACAAGGAGTTGCCAGTACGGCATGCTGCCTTGATGTCAATTTGAAGGAGGAACCATTATGATGAAGGTCAGTGTTTTAGGCGCTACTGGATATGCTGGTGCTGAACTGTTGCGTATCTTATATGGTCATTCGGAAGCTGAAATAGTACATATCACATCAGAAAGCCATACGGGAGAAAAAATTTCGGATATGTATCCTCACTTACGAGGGCTTTTGGATATGGAGCTGGAGAGCATGAAAGATATAGCACGTATTGGTGCGGACAGTGATTTTGTGTTCATTGGTCTTCCTCATGGCCATGCTATGGAAGTTGGCAAAGCATTGGAAGATCTGCCCTGCCGTATTATTGATCTTGGTGCAGATTATCGTTTTGCGGATACCAAAGTATATGAGGAATGGTATCATGTTCCCCATACACACAAAGAAGCAAAGCGTGTTTATGGTCTTGCTGAAATATATCGTGAAGAGATAAAGGATGCCAAAATCATTGGAAATGCAGGATGCTTTACCACGGCAAGTATCTTGGCACTTGCCCCGCTTGCGAAATATCATTTGGCAGATGTCAATACGATCCTTGTAGATGCAAAGTCGGGTGTGTCAGGTGCAGGCCGTTCGCCCAAGCTGGGAAATCACTTTCCTGAACTCTATGACAGCTTTAAGGCATACAATGTAGCCCACCATCGACACACGCCTGAAATTGAACAGGCGATAGAGGATCTTTCTGGTGAGAAAACGCTTTTAAACTTTACTCCTCATCTGATTCCAATGTCACGGGGGATTTTATCCACTTGTTATGCGGATCTAAAAATCGATGTTAGCGCTGATATGGTTGACGAAGCTTATGAAAAAATGTATGCAGATGAATATTTTGTCCGTTTGCTGGGGCGTAACGGTTATCCAGCGACTAAAAATGTGCGTGGATCCAATTTTTGCGAGCTTGCATGGCATATTGATGAAAGAACGAATCGCGTCATAGTTCTTTCGGCGATTGATAATCTAGTAAAGGGTGCAGCTGGTCAGGCTGTACAAAATTTTAATATTGCTTGCGGATTCGATGAGCGGACGGGATTGGATGTCGTTCCAATGTATCCTTGATAGCACATCATGAATGAAAGGAAGGATATTTATGTTTAGTGAAAAAGCTGCTAAAGCAGGTGTTACATTTCCTAAGGGATTTCAGGCTGCTGGTGTTAAGGCAGGAATCAAGAAAAGCGGAAATTTGGATGTAGCTGTAATTTATACGGAAAGAGAAGCTGCTGTTGCTGGTACTTTTACGCAAAATGCAGTTGCTGCCGCACCTGTTCAGGTTTCCAAGGAGGTCGTAAAAACAGGAAGTGCTCATGCAATTGTTGCCAATGCTGGCTGTGCAAATGCTTGCACGGGAGAACAGGGCTTGATGGATGCAAAAAAGATGGCATCTGCCGCAGCTAAAGAGCTTGGCTGCAATGCGAATGATGTCATTGTTGGTTCTACTGGAATTATAGGTGTTTGTCTCCCTATGGAGAAGGTAGAAAAAGGTATCGTGCAGGCAGTGGCAGAGCTTTCTTTTGAAGGCAGTGAAAAGGCAGGAAATGCAATTATCACAACAGATACTTATTCCAAGGCTTGTTCGACTGAGGTGGAAATTGGCGGAAAGAAGGTTCGGTTTGGTGCGATTGCAAAAGGCTCCGGTATGATTCAGCCGAATATGGCAACCATGTTCTGCTACATTACAACAGACGCAGATATTGACAGTAAGCTTTTGCAGGAAGCACTTTCTAGTGCAGTTCAGCTTTCGTTTAATATGATCTCCATTGATGGTGACATGAGTACGAATGACATGGCTATCGTATTGGCAAATGGTGCGGCAGAGAATCCAAAAATTACGGAAAAGAATGAGGACTACGATAAGTTCTATGCAACACTTCTTAGCGTGTGCCAAGGCATGGCGCAGCGCATTGCTGCCGATGGAGAAGGAGCAACCAAGTTCTTGACCATTCATGTAACAGGAGCTAGATCCTTTGCCGATGCAAAGACGATCGGCATGAGCGTTGCGAAATCCCCGTTGGTTAAGACGGCATTTTTTGGAGAAGATCCGAATTGGGGACGTGTGATCTGTGCTGTAGGGTATGCAGGTGTTCCGATGGATCCAATGAAAACGGTTGTCAAATTTGGGGATGTTCCAGTTTATGCTAATGGAGTTGGTGCTAAAAATGATCCAGAGGCATTGAAGAAAGTTATGGCAGAGCATGATATCTTGATTTCCATTGACATGGGAGAGGGAAAAGCCGAGGCAACCGTTTGGAGTTGCGATTTTTCCTATGAATATGTAAAGATCAATGGGGAATATCATACCTGATTTTGTTAGGATGTGAAGATATGTTTGATGCAAAGGATAAAGCTGAAATTTTGGTAGAAGCCCTTCCGTACATTCAAGAATTTTATGGAAAAACGGTGGTTATCAAATATGGTGGGAATGCAATGATCAATGATGACCTGAAAGAAAAGGTTATGCAGGACGTTGCATTGATGAAATATGTTGGAATTCATCCAGTAATCGTTCATGGCGGCGGTCCCGAAATTACGGGATTTCTGAAAAAAGTAGGAAAAAAGTCGTCTTTCGTCAGTGGGCTGCGGGTGACGGATGAAGAGACCGTTGAAATTGCTGAAATGGTACTGGATGGAAAGATCAACTCTGAGATCGTCAACCTGCTGAACCAACGTGGAGTAAAGGCGGTGGGGCTTAGCGGAAAGGATGCAGGACTTATCAGAGCCCGCAAGAAGCTGGCAACAGTTTATGAAGGTGAAGAAAAGAAGAAAGTTGATATTGGTTATGTTGGTGAAGTCGAAAAAGTCGATATACAGATCTTGCAGGATTTGATAGCCCATAATTACATTCCTGTGATTGCTCCCATTGGTGTTGGTGATGACGGTGAGAGCTACAATATCAACGCAGATTATGTTGCAGCCCAGATTGCGGGAGCATTGGGTGCAGAAAAACTTTTGCTGCTTACGGACATTGAAGGAATTTATAAGGATTTTCACGACAAGAGTACCTTTATTTCTTCGTTGCACCATGCAGAGGCAAAGCAATACATCAAAGAAGGTATTATTGTTGGCGGAATGATTCCAAAGGTAGAGGCTTGCCTGCAGGCACTGGAAAAAGGAACTGGAAAAACACATATCATTGATGGACGTCAGGCACATTCCATTATCCTTGAAATTTTCACACCAACAGGCATTGGAACACAGGTTGTCAAATAATTATTATTTTGGAGGAATCAGAATGGCAAAAGAAACAGCACAACAGATTTTTGAGAAAGATGCCAGAGATTATCTTCCGGTATTTCAACGGTATAAAATCGTATTGGATCATGGGGATGGCGTTTACGCCTACGACAATACGGGGAAAAAGTACATTGATTTCCTCGCTGGCATTGCTGTAAATGTTTTGGGGCATGGTTACCCGCCTTTGGTGGAAGCCATATCACAGCAGGCTTCTAAGATGATCCATTGCTCTAATCTCTATTATACCCAGCCACAAGCGGATGCTGCTTCCAAGCTGGTAGCACTCAGTGGCTTGGATAAGGCATTTTTCGCAAATTCTGGTGCAGAAGCAAACGAAGGCGCTATTAAAATTGCTAGAAAATATGCACATAGGTTGGACAAGGAGAAGTCCCAGATCATTACGGCATGGAATAGTTTCCATGGACGCACCTTGGCAACCTTGACAGCAACCGGACAGCCGCACTATCAGGAAGGTGTTGGACCTCTTCCGGAAGGTTTCAGCTATGTTCATTACAATGACATTGATGAACTTGAAAAAATGATGAGCGACAAGACTTGTGCTGTTATGCTGGAAACGATTCAGGGTGAAGGCGGTGTTCATACGCCAAAGGGAGATTATTTAAAGCAGGTTCGGGCACTTTGCGATAAATATCATGCCCTTCTGATTTTTGATGAGATTCAAGCTGGCATTGGCCGCAGCGGTAAGTTTTTTGCTTATGATAAATATGGCGTAAAGCCTGATATCGTGACACTTGCCAAGGGACTGGCAGGAGGCGTTCCCATCGGTGCTTTTGTTGTGACAGATGAGGTTGCTCAAGCATTCCAGCCAGGAGATCATGGCACGACATTTGGAGGAAATCCTCTTGCATGTGCTGCTGCCAATGTGGTACTTGATACCGTATCGCAGGAGAGCTTCTTGGAAAGGGTAGAAGAAGTAGGCGTTTATTTTAAGAGCCAGTTGAAAGGTCTTCAGAAAAAATATCCGTCGCTTATCAAAGAAGTACGTGGAACAGGATTGATTCTTGGTGCAGAACTTACGAGACAGGGGAGAGATATCGTCAATGATGTCCTCGAAAAAGGTGCTATCATAAATTGTACGGTTGGTACAGTACTTCGGTTTATTCCCCCTCTTATTATCACCAAGGAGCAGGTAGATGAAGTGATCTGCATGATCGATGAAGTGCTTCCTAAGTATGCAGGTGAATAAACAGCTTTTAAGGTATTTGAAAATGTAGTATAATGCTTTAGGAAGCAGAGAAATTATATACAGATGGAGGTCTTATTGTGCTAAGAGGAAAAGATATGTTGTCTATTCACGATCTTTCCGTAGATGAAGTACAGGAGATTTTGTCATTTGCCAAAGAGCTCAAGTCTATGCAAAAGGCAGGCGTAGAGCATCATATTCTTGAAGGAAAAACCTTGGGTATGATTTTTGAGAAATCATCCACGAGGACAAGAGTATCTTTTGAAACTGGCATCTACCAGTTAGGCGGACAAGCACTTTTCTTGTCAAATCGTGATCTGCAGCTAGGGCGGGGGGAACCAATCAAGGATACGGCAAGGGTACTTTCTAGGTATCTGGATGGTATCATGATTCGTACCTTTGGACATGACATAATTCTTGAATTTGCGAAGTATGCAGATGTTCCAGTCATTAACGGATTGACGGATCTTTTGCATCCCTGTCAGGTATTGACAGATCTTTTGACAATTCAGGAATACAAAGGAAATAACCTGAACGGGTTGAAAATGGCTTATGTCGGTGATGGGAATAACATGACAAATTCCTATATGTATGGATGTGCAAAGACGGGCATGACTTTTGTTGCAGCAACACCGAAAGACTATAAACCAGATGCAGCCGTGATGAAGCAGGCTCTTGAGGATGCAGAGGAAACGGGGGCATCGGTCACATGGGTGGAAGATCCGGCAGAAGCAGTCAAAGGTGCTGATATCGTCGTTACGGATACTTGGGCAAGCATGGGACAAGAGGATGAGCATGATGCCAGAAAGAAGATCTTTGTCCCATATCAGGTCAACAAGGAATTGCTTTCCCATGCGGATAAGCGTGTTATCGTTATGCATTGCCTGCCGGCATATCGTGGTGAAGAGATCACAGACGATGTCTTGGAAAAAAATGCGAATGTCATTTTCGATGAAGCAGAGAATCGCCTTCATACGCAGAAAGCTATCATGGCACTTACCATGGCGTGAATTTAAGTCTTTTTAAGACTGCAAATAAAAAGGAGAGATTATTATGGCAAAGGTAAACAAGGTTGTACTTGCATATTCCGGAGGGTTGGATACATCAATTATTATTCCTTGGCTTAAGGAAAATTATGATAACTGTGAGGTTATTGCAGTTTGCGCTGACGTTGGACAGGGCGATGAACTGAATGTTGTTCAGGAAAAGGCAATGCAGTCTGGTGCCTCCAAGGTATTTATTGCTGATTTGACGAAGGAATTCCTTGAGGATTACGTATGGCCTACCTTGAAGGCGGATGCAGTTTATGAAGGAAAATATCTTCTCGGAACCTCTTTTGCCCGTCCTATTATTGCAAAGAGGCTTGTTGAAATTGCAAAGCAGGAAGGTGCTGATGCCATTGCTCATGGCTCGACAGGAAAGGGAAATGACCAAGTTCGTTTTGAATTGACGATCAAGGCACTCGCTCCGAACCTCAAAATCATTGCACCTTGGAGAGAATGGGATCTGGATTCCCGCAGTTCTGAAATTGAATATGCTAAAAAACATTCTATTTCTGTACCGACAGAAAACAAGAAGTATAGCATGGATCGCAATATTTGGCATCTTTCTCATGAAGGCTCTGATTTGGAAGATCCTTGGAATGAGCCACAGAATGATATGTTCTTGATCTCCAAGGCACCGGAAGATGCTCCGGACAAACCAGAATATGTCACGGTTGATTTTGAAAAAGGAAATCCTGTTGCCGTGAATGGCGAAAAATTGGGTGCTGTTGAACTGCTCACCAAATTGAACGAAATTGGTGCAAGGAACGGTGTCGGCATTACGGATATCTGCGAGAACCGTCTCGTTGGAATGAAGTCTCGCGGTGTTTATGAAAATCCTGGCGGAGCGATCCTGTACTATGCACATCGTGAGCTTGAGTATCTTTGCTTGGATAGAGCCACGTTCCACTACAAGGAACAGATGGCAGTAAGGTATGGCGAACTCGTATATGATGGAATGTGGTTCTGCCAGCTTCGTGAAGCAATGGATGCATTTGTTGAAAGCACGCAGCAGACTGTTACGGGTACGGTTCGCATGAAGCTCTACAAGGGGAATATCATTTCTGCTGGTTCTAAGTCCCCGTATTCTTTGTATAGTCAGGAATTTGTTACATTTGAGCATGATGATGTTTACAATCAGGCAGATGCCACTGGATTCATCAATCTCTTTGGTTTGCCGCTTAAGGTTCGTGCTCTCATGCAGGAGAAAAAGTAAATATGAGCGAAAAGCTTTGGGGTGGGCGGTTTTCTAAGTCCACCGATGAAATGATCAATGAATTTCAAGCTTCAATCCAGTTTGACAAGAGAATGTACCGAGAAGACATTGCAGGATCTATTGCACATGCGGCTATGCTGGCAAAGTGCGGAATTCTTTCAGAAGATGATAAGAATTCCATCGTTTCCGGTTTACAGGATATTCTTGAAAAGATTGAAGCAGGGAAGTTTGATTTTTCTGTTGACCTAGAGGATATTCATATGAATATCGAAAAGCGTCTGACAGAAGCGATTGGAGAGGCTGGCGGACGGCTTCATACAGCACGGAGCCGTAATGATCAGGTTGCTTTGGATACACACATGTATGTGCGTCGGGAAATTGCTGAAGTGGAAGCTTTGATCATCGACTTACAGAAGGCTTTGGTGGAAACCGCTGAGAAGTATAGCGATGTCATCATGCCTGGCTATACGCATTTACAGCGTGCGCAACCGATTCTTTTCTCGCATCATTTGATGGCGTATTTTGCTATGCTTGTGCGTGATTTTGCACGTTTTCAAGGAGCGTACGAAAGGGCTGACATTATGCCCTTGGGGGCTGGTGCGTTAGCTGGTACGACGTTCCCTATTGATCGTGAGTTTGTGGCAAAGCAGTTGAATTTTGAGAGCATTTACCACAATAGCTTGGATGCAGTCAGTGATCGGGATTACATTATGGAATTCTTGTCTGCTGCTTCTATTCTCATGGTACATCTTTCTCGATTGTCGGAAGAAACGATACTGTGGTGTTCTCGTGAGTTTTCTTTTATTGAGCTTGATGACGCACATTGCACAGGTTCGTCCATGATGCCGCAAAAAAAGAATCCAGATGTGTCTGAATTGGTGAGAGGAAAGACTGGCCGAGTGATTGGGCATCTAATGGCAATGCTGACAACGGTAAAAGGATTGCCTCTTGCATATAATAAAGACCTGCAAGAGGACAAGGAAGGTATTTTTGATGCTATTGATACCGTGAAGTTTAGCCTTGCTGTGTATGCACAGTTGGTTCGTGGCATGAAAGTCCGCAAGGAAGTCATGAAGAAGGCTGTGGCAGAAGATTTTTCCAATGCGACCGATCTGGCAGATTATTTGGTCAAAAAGGGAATGCCGTTCCGTCAGGCACATGCAGTATCTGGCATGGCAGTGCATGAGTGTATTGAAAAAGGGATCTGGCTACAGGATATGTCGCTGCAAGATTTCCAGAAGCTGTCTCCACTTTTTGAAGAGGACATCAAGGAAGCCATTTCTCCTGAAACTTGTGTCAAAAATCGCAATTCCTTGGGTGGTACATCCTATAAGCAGGTAGAGGAACAGCTTGCTGCAGCACATCAATTGATGGAAGCTGAGGAAAAATATTACAAGATTTTTGCAGGTCGGACTGTCTTGTAGTATTTTTCGGAGTATCTTGCTTTTTAGCTTAATTTTTCTCAAAGTGACGAGGTTTCCTATGATAACATCGAATCATAGGAGACCTTTTTATTATTGCCTTCTCTAACTAGAATGACATATATCCAAATGTTGGGCTTCAAGGTTTGCAGATTTGATTGATCTAAGCACAGGAACTTCCTTTTCATGCGTTCTTTTTTATGGTAGAATAACCTAGTTAATATTTATTTTGAATTTAATTTTTATAACTCGCAAAATAAGAAATAAGGAGGCTTTTTGCTTGGCGGCAATTACATACGAACTCATAAAAAAGGATGAGAAAACAGGAGCAAGAGCCGGTATCATTCATACACCTCATGGGAGTTTTCCTACTCCAATCTTCATGCCAGTGGGAACGCAGGCGACGGTAAAGGGTGTTGCACCTGAGGAATTAAAGGATTTAGGTGCAGGGATTATTTTAAGTAATACTTACCATCTTTTTTTAAGGCCTGGAATGGATCTAATACGTGAGGCAGGCGGTTTGCATAATTTCATGCATTGGGATCGTGCCATTCTGACTGACAGCGGTGGATTTCAAGTATTTAGCTTGGGAGCACTAAGAAAAATTACAGAGGAAGGAGTTGCCTTTTCCTCCCATATTGATGGTTCAAAAAAATTCCTTTCTCCTGAAGTTTCCATGGATGTTCAAATGGCTCTAGGTTCAGATATTGTGATGGCATTTGATGAGTGTATTCCTTATCCTGTGGATTATGACTATGCTAAAGCTTCAACGGCACGTACAACACGTTGGGCAGAACGCTGCAAGCTGCGGATGACGTCTGAAACTCAAGGATTATTCGGAATCGTTCAAGGAGGTATGTACAAAGACCTTCGCAAAAGGAGTGCAGAGGAACTTGTTGCCATGGATTTTCCAGGATACGCTGTTGGAGGATTAAGCGTTGGGGAACCTCCTCCTCTTATGTATGAGATGCTTGATTATTCCACTCAGTTGCTTCCGGAAAATAAACCTCGCTATTTAATGGGAGTAGGGACACCTGATCATTTTGTAGAAGGTGTTATGCGTGGCATTGATATGTTTGATTGCGTTTACCCAACGAGAGTTGCAAGAAATGGCATGGCAATGGTATGGGATGGACGTTTGGTTATAAAAAATTCACAATTTACGCATGATCACAATGTACTAGAAAATGGATGTGGCTGCTATGCATGCCGCAATGGATATACACGTGCATATATTCGGCATTTGGTTCGTTGCGGAGAAATTTTTGGACTTCGCTTGCTGACGTTGCATAATTTATGGTTCTTGCAAGATTTTATGCGAAAGCTCCGTCAGTCCATCTTGGATGATCGTTTTGATGATTTCTGTACTAGCTTCCTAATGAATTATCGTGCAGGTGCTGGAAAAAATAATTAAGAGAAGAGGAATGTATATGCCTTCAGAATCTATGGGAATCTTATTAACATGGGGACCTGCTGTCTTCATGATCATACTCTTGTATATTTTTTTGTTGCGTCCACAGAAAATGGAACAGCAACGTCGGCGTTCTATGCTGGATAACTTAAAAGTCGGTGACAATATTATGACGGTTGGAGGTATTTACGGAAAAATAAAGGAACTTCATGAACGTGATGTCAGATTAGAAATTGCCGATCATACTGTAATCAAAATTACACGCTCCGCAGTGAACGCCAATATCACACAGGAAGAAAATCAGAATTTATCTAGCTAAGGTGGTGTTTTGTATTAAGCATGGAAGAAAAGAAACTATTGCGAAAAAAACTACGTAGGCTTTGCAGAGAAATTCCAAAAGAAAAGAGAAACATTCTGAGCAAGCAGATTATTAACAAGGTGATTGCTTCTGAGATGTTTCAAACTGCAAAATCGGTTATGCTTTACGCTTCTATGGAAAACGAAGTTCAGCTATATGACTTGCTAGATGCTGCGGTAAATGCTCAAAAGACGGTATCACTCCCTTTGGTGACAGGAAATGGCATTATGAAACCAATGCGTTTTTTTTCAAAAGACGATTTGGAAATAGGAACTTATGGAATTTTAGAAATACGTAAGGAATGTTGCAGGGAAGTCGATGTGGATTCCATTGACCTAGTAGTAGTTCCGGGTCTGGCGTTTAGCAGAAAAGGGGAGCGTCTTGGCAGGGGATCTGGATTTTATGATAGATTCTTGAAAAACAAAGTGCCTCATGCCTATCGGCTGGCAGTTACTTTTGATGATTTTTTAATGGAAAGTCTCCCAGTAGAACCGCATGACGTATACATGGATAGTGTTTTTACAGAAACAGCTATTGTAACATGTCGAAGAGTAGACAAGTGAAAAAGATAATGTATAGAAGGGATGAAGTGATTTGAGGAAGAACGACCTTATCAAATTGATTGCCTGCATTGTGGCGATCGTAGGTATTTTTTTCTGCTTTGTACGTCCATTGGCAAATTCAATTCGCCAAGGTTTGGATTTGCAAGGCGGTACACATGTCGTACTGGAAGCTGAAGATACTGTGGAAGCTCCAGTCAATGATGATGCCATGCAGCGTGTGGTAAAAATTATGGAGAAACGAGTCAATGAGCTTGGCCTTACGGAGCCAATCATTCAACGAGAAGGGGAACGAAGAGTCATCATTGAATTACCCGGTATCAAGGATCCTGATAAGGCAATCAATACGATTGGTAAAACAGCAATGCTTGAATTCAAAGATGAAGATGGCAATACTGTTTTGAATGGCATGGATTTAAAAGATGCACAGGCTGCCACTAATCAACAAAACGGACAAAATGTTGTCAATCTTGAATTTTCAGAAGATGGTGCAAAAAAATTTGCGGACCTTACCTCCAAAAATGTTGGACGGACCATTGCCATTCTTTTAGATGGTGAAGTTTTGACGGCACCAAATGTAAGAGAACCTATTCTTGGAGGAAAGGCAGAAATTACAGGACAAAAAACACTGGAGGAAGCACAGCAGCTAGCCGTTCTTCTTCGCAGCGGCGCACTTCCCGTGAAGGTTAACATTATTGAAACGCGTACGGTTGGACCAAGTCTGGGACAGGATTCCAAAGACAAAAGTGAATTTGCCTTTACCGTGGGTATTGGTGCAGTCTTACTTTTTATGATAGCATTTTACCGCTTGTCTGGTTTTATTGCTGATATTGCTCTGATGGCATACACAATGTTGTTATTGTTTCTTTTGAAAATGCTCGATGCAACATTGACACTTCCAGGAGTTGCAGGCATTATTCTTTCCATTGGTATGGCGGTCGATGCAAACGTATTGATTTTCGAACACTTCAAGGAGGAATTCCGACTGGGAAAATCTTTGCGGCTTGCCATGAATGCAGGCTTTGATCGTGCCTTTACAACGATTTTTGACTCAAACATTACAACAATTATTGCAGCGGCAGTGCTTTTCTTCTTGGGTACAGGGACGATCCGTGGGTTTGCAATTACACTTGGTCTTGGTGTTATTTTAAGTATGTTCACGGCAATTACCTTAACCCAGTACATGTTAAAGCTGATGATTTCCGTAAAAATTTTCAATAGTCCAAGTGCCTATGGTGCCGATGGCTTCATGTTGGATGGAAGGGAAGTGAAGAAAAATGCCTAAATTCGATATTGCAGGACGTGGAAAAATTTGGTTTATCATTTCCTTGTTGATTATTCTTCCAGGATTCTTGTGCATGTTTACAAAGGGATTTAATTTCGGCATTGATTTCACTGGAGGTACTATTATTGATTTAAAGTTCGATCAAGCGGTTACTATTTCCCAAGTCCGTGACAGCCTCCGTCCTTTTGGACTGGATAACAGTACCATTCAGCTTTCTGGTGAAGCAGAAAATGTAGAGGCATCGCAAAATGTCATGATTCGAACTATAGATATGGAAGAAGATAAGCGAAAAGAAGTTATGGGGGCCATAAAAGATACGGTAGGAGGCTATCAGGTTCTTCGTGAAGAAAAAGTAGGTGCAACTATTGGAGCGGAACTGATTTTAAATGCAGTTGAAGCATTGGTGATTTCTTGGATCTTAATTATTCTTTATGTTGCTTACCGGTTTGAGTGGCGATTCGGTGTATCTGCGGTATTAGCGCTAATTCACGATATCATTATCGTTTTAGCTGTTTTTTCCTTTACACAGAGGCAAATAGATTCCTCTTTTGTTGCAGCACTCTTGACAATTGTTGGTTATTCAATCAATGATACCATTGTTATTTTTGACCGTATTCGTGAAAATCTAAAATTGCACTTCCGCAAAGGCGGCGATATAAAAGAATTGGTAAACCGTAGTATTTATCAAACTTTGACACGCTCTATGTATACTGTTTTTACTGTCATGTTTACGACATTTGCATTGTACTTTTTTGGCGGAGATACAACAAAGGATTTTGCATTTGCTTTGCTGATAGGCCTTGCCTGTGGATGTTATTCTTCTATTTTTATTGCAAGTCCGCTTTGGATTGCGTTTAGAAATTGGGGCGAGAAAAGAACGGCGAATATGAAAACTGCCGTTGTTGAATAAGGATCGTTTTTAGCAACCATTTTACTGAATAGCAGATAGGGTAAGATGGTTGCTCTACTTTTCCCGCCTTACTGTTGAGAACAGGAATTCTCAACAGTAAGGCGGGAAAAGCAAAGGGCTTCTTTTGTAGCTTTTGATGTGTTATACTTTCTAAAGAAGCACTGATCCATTCAAAACTTCCTTAAAAAAATTATTTTATTATTTGGAGGAACTCCTTCATGCAAAAAAAATTACCTATGACAACACGTGATATATCACTTTCCAATACACTGCATACAAATTTAATTACGCCAGAATATTTCTTGCAGCATTATGAAGATTTTTTGGTAAGATATATCGCTAAAGGCAATCCAACCTCAGATACCATGCGTTCGTATTGTTCGCGAATAAACTTTTTCCTTCGTTGGTGTCTGGACAATCAATGTTCTCCTTTGGAACTGACAGATTATCAAATGCGCCTCTATCGAGAATATTTAACGTCGAATAACTACCAGAATGATTCCATTCATATTATGATTATTGCGGTACGTTCTTTTTACCATACGGCAATGCGCTTAGGACTTATTTCCATGAATCCTTGTGATGATATTGAAACCCCTACTGTATATTTACAGGATCATACCTTGAGCTTTTATTCCATGGAACAAATGTCGATTATTTGCAGTATTTTTGAGGCAGAAGAAGATCCTTTTGTCCGATTGCGCAATACATTAATTCTTTACCTAATGGGAGTGGAAGGCTTGCGTAATGTAGAAGTGCATCGTGCCTGCAAAGAAGATATTAACTGGGAAGTCAAAGCTATTATGATTCGTGGAAAAGGTGGAAAAGGCCGTATGGAACCAATCTATCCGTGCGCTGAAACTTTTGAGTTGCTTGAGCAATATCTCTCCTCTATCCCACCAGACAAAAAAATTCAAAAAGATGGAATGTTGACGCCATTGATTCTTTCCAATTCGCATAATAATGTTTTAGGACGGATTTCCAGAAATGGTCTTCGCTTTATTATGAATAAAGCCTTGCAAATGGCAGACCTGAAACATAAAGGGCTTTCCTGCCATGTCTTTCGTCACAGCTGTGGCACGAATCTTTATCAAAATACAAAAGATTTGCGTATCGTGCAGGAAACACTTCGTCAAAAAGATCCAAAGGTTACTGCACGGTATGCACATGTCAGTCGACGGATATCTAACAGAGTGACTGCCTCTATCGCTTCCTTACGTAATTCTGACAATGATAAACATACTGTATCAAATTGATTAAAAAGGAGTTGTATATTATGAATATGAAGCATCGAATCATCTTCTCTTGTCTCACCCTTCTGTTTTTGCTTCCCTGCATAGCATTCGCGGAATCTAGTCCCATGAACGAAGCAACCATTCTTTCTGTAGATGGTCAAGGGAATTCGCAAGATATTCCTGACCAAGCTATAGTTACGATCAGTGTCATCACAGAAGCAGATACTGCAGAAAAAACACGCAGTGAAAATGCCGAAAAAGCACACGCTATATTGCTTGCAATCAATAACATGGGGATTCCTAAAAGTGACGTACAGACCAGTGGTTATTCCTTTCAACCTATCTATTCATATGACAGCAACAGGAAATCCAGTATTAGCGGATATCGAGCAGATAATACCATTTCTGTTACCGTAAATAATCTTGATATTACAGGGCAAGTCGTAGATACCGCACTTTCCTGTGGTGCAAATTCTATTTCATCATTAGAATATGGCGTCAAAAATACAGAAAAGCTTCGTAAAGCAGCATTGCTGAAAGCAATAAAAGATGCTCAAAATAAGGCAAATATCATAGCAAACGGACTTGGAAAACGCATTACTGGCATCAAAAACGTATCAGAAAATACAGGAATTCCCGTTCACAGAGCAGTAAATATGGCTATGTTAAGCAAAGGTGACAACAATATAGAAAGAACACCATTGGAATCTGGAACGGTTTCCATCAGTGCCTCCGTTCATATTGACTTTATTTTAAATAATTGATAGGGAGTTGTCTTTTTGAAAAAAACAAGGCTTGTCGCCATTGAATATATTCGTGGAATTTCCATGATGGGGGTCATCGGTATTCATGTAGGCTCACAATATTGGGAGAATCCATCCGCTAATATTCACCTTATGGCACTTTTTGAAGCAGTTACGCGTTTCAGTGTACCGATCTTCTTTTTTATTTCAGCTTTTGGACTGTTTTACAACCTTAATCTCAATGCTCCATTTGATTATATTTCTTTTATGAAAAGACGGTTTCGTACAGTTTTAATTCCTTATCTTGTATGGTCAATGCTTTATTTCATACCTGATAGCTTTATTTATCATACAGGAATTCCACAGGTTAGCCAGTTTCTCCATATGCTTTTTTTTGGTCTTGCTAAATATCATCTTTATTTCCTTGTCATTATGCTGTGGTTCTACATGCTTATGCCGCTTTGGATCTGGATGGTTCGTCACGGAAATTGGAAAAACATGTCAGCACTATTGATATTTCAAGTAGCTTTTGATTATTTTTCCAGTTTTAATGTTCCATTTAACGTATATATTTATGACCTTCCAGACGATTCCCTCCTGAAGCCGCTTCTTATGCTGCGTTTGAATTATTGGGTGCTTCATTACATTTTTATTTTTATTCTTGGCGGTATCTTAGCCACACATATTGATAAATTCAAGGATTTCATGCAAAAACGCAAACTGCAGATCACTTCCTTCTTTTGTCTGTCTCTCGCAGGAATGATTGGTTATTACTATTATGTCATTTATTCCTCTGGATACGCATCTGCCAGTGTCGCTGTCAAGCAGGATATTGTCCTCGCTGCTATCAATACAGCACACCAGCTTTGTCCTGCCGGAATTTTTTACACCATAGGATCATCTATCTTTTTCTTTATGATTTTTACTTACGTCGAATATCCAAATTGGCTGCGTCAAATTTTTTCGCTTCTTGGAAAGCACTCTTACTTTGTTTACCTCGCTCACCCATTTGCTATTACCCTTCTCACCTATTTACTCCATCGTTCTGAGTATATTCTTACTGCACCTTTAGCTATTTTATTCTATCTTGGATGTCTTGGAATTACATTAGGTGTTGCTGTTTTTTGCCGAAAGGTCGGCACCGTATTCCCTATTTTAAATTTATTAACCGTTGGAGTGTCTCCAGCTCCTGCAAAAATAACTAAATGAATTTATGAAAGGTCGTGTCTTCAAATGAAACTAAAAAAAATCATTGTATCAACGCTCACTGGGTGTATGTTGATAACGGGAACAGTACTTGCTATGCCAAATCCCATGGTGGCATACCCTTCCCTATTAAGTGCAGAACGTGAAGTTGGTTTTCCGGCACTCACCATGATTCCGCAAACTGGATTTCACCTTAAAAAAATTTATGTGATTGACAAATCATTGATTGAACTTCGCTATGCAAATTCCCAAGGACAAAAGCTTACCATACGGACAGCAACAAAAAAAGAAGATATGGAAAACATCAGCGGAATCCACCAAGAAAAATGGGAAGAATGGAACATTGGCTGTTTGTTCATGCATCTAACAACCTATGGCGATAAAAAATCGGCCGCTTACTGGAATGATCAAATAAGCAGCTATGCAGTTATCGCAGAAAATATGCAAAAAGAAGAATTTATAGAAACGGCAACAGCCCTTTATATGTCTATCAACCCAGAACCGTAACAAAAACAAACGACTCAGAGAGATTTTGCTCTCTGAGTCGTTTAGAGTGTAAAAATTGCACTTTAAAAATGCACTTCAGCAAAGAAGTCTTTTGTTTTAGGATACATCCGCATGATTTCCTCATCTTCATATAAAATGAACCCTTGATCCATATATCTCGGGACTGTGATACAACTTAAAAAAGTCCCCTCCTCTTCATTTCTAAATCGTTTGGAGGCGAACTTTACTCCGCTTTTAAAAAACATCAACGGATTGCATCCTTCCTCAATTCCCAATTTGGATATAGTAATCTTACCTTCTTTATCAATTTGCCAGATTTCCAGAGGAGAACCTTTGATATAGCACCAGTATTCATCACAATCTATCTCATGAAATTTTGTGTATTCATTAGGTGCTACATAATAATAAATAGAGCCGGACGCAGGTCTACCTTCTTCTGTACTTGGATAGTGACATTCTACAAATGCACCATTCTCCACATGACGAAAAAGTGCAAATCTCTTCAATAAGCACTCTGCACTATTTGCATATAATTTTTCACCTAAGTTTTCTTCAAAATTCATTTATGGCATTCCTTTCAACATTCCTTTTTGCCACTTAACTGCTGCAAATAACTTAGATCATCTTTAGAAAGTACCGCCTTCTTCAATAAATCTGGTCTATATTTTTTTGTGTTTTCTAACGCCTTTTGTCGTCTCCACTTACGTATCTTTCCGTGGTCACCAGAAAACAAAACCTCAGGAACCCTCATTCCCTCAAATTCACGCGGACGTGTGTACTGTGGAAACTCTAGGATACCATCATAAAAGGAGTCTGTTGTTGCGGATTCTTCTGAACCAAGTACACCTGGCAGCATTCTTGATACGGCATCTGTAATAACCATGGCGGGCAATTCTCCCCCAGTAAGAATATAGTCACCAATAGAAATAGCTTCATCTGCCAGTGGCTTAATACGTTCATCAAACCCCTCATAATGCCCACAAATGAAAACCAGCTGGTCAAATTGAGCAAGCTCTTTGGCCTTTTCTTGGGTAAAAGTAGTACCGCTCGGATCCATCAACAAGATTCGCCTGTTTCCAATGTTACCCGTGTGTTCCTTTACATGCTTTATTGCGTAGAAAAGTGGTTCAGGCTTCAACACCATACCACTTCCCCCGCCAAAAGGAGAATCATCTACCTGATGATGTTTATTCATCGCAAAATCTCGAAAATTTGTAAACTGAATAGACAAAATCCCATTTTCTACGGCTCGTTTTGTAATGCTGTCCCCAAAAGGACCAGCAAACATCTCTGGAAAAAGCGTAATGATATCTATTCGCAAGATGTCTCATCCTCCAGAAGTTCAACCACCATTCTACTATGAGCTATATCGATTTCTTTCACTACTTTTTTGAGAGCTGGGATTAAAATTTCGTGTCCAGCTTCCGAGCGTACTTGATAAACATCATTACTTCCCGTGCGAAATACATTATCTACTGTACCTATTTTTTGATTTTTCATATCGAAAACATCTAAACCTACAATATCAAATATGTAATATTCGCCATCTGAAAGAGGAACTGCCTCGCAGCGATCTATTGTGAGTAAGCTGCCTGTCAGTCGCATGGCATCTTCCCGTACAGGATATTCTTTGAATCGTATCAATACAAATTTTTTATGGTATTTAACGGATTCTATATGAAGAACTTCGTTGCCGACCATGACTTCTTTCAAGTCATTAAATCGATCTGCAAAATCTGTTAAAGGAATAATTCTCATTTCTCCATGAATACCATGTGCTGCACCAACTTTTCCAATAACGATGCGATTATTCATATTTTGTTTAGCTGCGGATGGCGATAATTTTGTCATCTTCTACCAGCACTTCCACATTCATAAGTTCACGCATATTGTCACCAACATGAACTTCAACCTGACGCTCCACTGTTCCTTGGAGAATCTCCGCACCGATTGCTAACTTTTGCAATTCTTCAATACGTGCCGATGCTTGTGCACAAAAATCTAATCGTTTCTGTCGTTCTGTCCCAAAATGTTGCTGAATAGAGCGCAGCATTTGCATACCCTCCATAGTAGATTCATCAGGATGATTTTCCTCAATGACACGTTTCTCCTGAATATTGAATTGCTGAACCTCAAGCTCAGCACGTTGGATATTATTCTGCAATTCCTCAATCATTTTTGCCTTTAGCTTTTCCGTAAGTTTTGCCTTAATATTAACTGGCATTTTCAAGGAAATATGATCCATAGTCCCCACTCCTTCGTTAAAATATCATTAGATAGAAACAGCGGCAAGCCGTCGAAACCAGTCCGGCGTGCCTGCCACTCTTCTTAAACAATCTCAACACTGACTTTTTTATTTTCATGGATCGCCACTGACTTAACCACAGAACGCATTGCCTTCGCAATACGCCCTTGTTTGCCAATAACTTTTCCCATGTCTTCTGGAGCTACATGCAACTGCAAAATAAGATGAGAACCATCCTGCTTTTCTTCCACAATTACTTGCTCCGGGTAATCAACCAAGGACCTAGCAATGATTTCAACAATGTTTTTCATGCTAATGCCTCCTTAGTTCTTAGCCTTTTTGGATTCTGCAAACTTAGCCATAATTCCCTGCTTATTCAAAAGAGACTTAACCGTATCCGTTGGCTGAGCTCCCTTGTTCAACCACTCAAGAACCTTTTCTTCATTGAGATTAACAGCTGCTGGCTGCTGGGAAGGATCGTAATTACCAAGAATCTCAATAAAACGACCATCACGAGGAGCACGAGAATCTGCTACTACAACACGATAAAATGGATCCTTCTTAGCACCCATTCGGTTCAAACGAATTTTTACTGCCATAATAAATTCACCTCCTTAAATTGATATCCGAAGCAAAGCTCAAAATGGAAATTTAAAATTCCCAAGCCCACCAAGTCCTGGGAAGCCACCTTTTTTCCCATTTTGCAACTTTTTCATCTTTTTCATCATTTTACGCATTTCGCTAAATTGCTTTAAAAGTCTATTAACATCCTGCACTCGCACACCACTTCCCATTGCGATTCGCTTTCGCCGACTCCCATTGATAATGCTTATATCTGCACGCTCTGCTGGTGTCATGGACGTTATGATTGCTTCAATTTGACGAATTTCCTTGCCGTTGAGATCCAAATTTTGGTCGCCCAACTGCTTTTTCAAATTTCCCATCCCAGGAATCATAGCCAAGATACTTTCTAAAGAACCAAGCTTCTTTACCTGTTGCATTTGAGAAAGGAAATCATCTAACGTAAACTCATCCTTCCGGAGCTTTTTTTCAAGCTTTTGTGCTTCCTCCATATCAAAAGTAGCTTGTGCTTTCTCCACAAGGGAAAGCACGTCACCCATACCAAGAATACGGGAGGCCATGCGATCTGGATGAAATGGTTCTAATGCTTCGAGCTTCTCACCCATACCAATAAACTTGATGGGACACCCAGTAACCGCTTTTACGGAAAGTGCTGCACCGCCACGTGCATCACCATCCATCTTTGTAAGAATCACGCCATCCAAACCTAAGCTATCGTTAAAGCTTTGCGCTACATTGACAGACTCCTGTCCTGTCATTGCATCAACGACAAGCAGTATTTCATGCGGTTTGACACTTGCCTTAATATCACGAAGCTCCTGCATTAGCTTTTCATCGATCTGCAAACGACCTGCCGTGTCAATGATAACCACATCGTTAAGATGTGAATTTGAATAAGCAATGGCCTCCTTTGCAATCGTCACAGCATCTGTTCCCTCTGGCATAGAAAAAACAGGAAGCTCAAGCGTTTTGCCCACCACCTGCAACTGCTTGATTGCAGCAGGACGATAAATATCTGCAGCCACTAAAAGAGGATGCTTTCCCTGCTTTCTCAGCGACAAGCCTAACTTTCCAGCAGAAGTCGTCTTTCCTGCCCCCTGTAGCCCAACCATCATAATAATTGTCGGAGGCTTAGGACTAATATTGATACGACTCTGCGTACCTCCCATCAAAGCTGTCAGCTCTTCATCAACAATCTTAACAACTACCTGAGCTGGTGTCAAAGTTTCGAGAATTTCTTGTCCAATAGCTCTTTCTTTTATTCTCTTGACAAAATCCTTGACAACCTTAAAATTTACGTCTGCTTCCAACAATGCCATGCGCACTTCACGCATCGCCTCATTAACATCATCTTCCGTTAACTTTCCATGTCCACGGAGCTTCTTGAATGTTTCTTGCAAACGTTCAGACAAACTTTCAAAAATCAATTCTACACTTCCCTGCCTTTTCCCGTCATATTAGAAAGACGGATCAAAATTTCATCCATAACGGCATCCTTTGGATTTTGACGAAAATCTTTTAAAAGGTGATAAATATTCTTCAATTCCATACGTTCCAACCGATATCTAGCCACCAATCCTAGTTTAGATTCATAATCCTCCATCGATTTTTGCGAACGATGAATATTGTCGTATACTGCTTGACGGGAAATTCCTAATCTCTCTCCAATCTCTGACAATGAAAAATCCTCAAACAAATGCATTTCCAAACACTTTTGCTGTCTTTCAGTAAGCAACGCACCATAAAGATCAAAAAGATCTGTCAGATACAAAAGTTGTTCCATCACAGACACCTGCTATACATTCAAAGTGCCAAGTAAATTCACTTGACAAAGATCATTATATAAAAATATTTCAATCATGTCAAGCTAAAATCCTTGGCAGTATTTATAGTGATTATTAGCAACAGAATCAAAATCTATGTATTATTATGGTATATTTTCTTGTCAAACTCATAAAAAATATAATTGTTTAGAATTCCCCTAGTAGGCGAATTGTATAATTATTTCATGAGTCACCTTGGAAGTTTTTCAAAAACATAATATAATATACAATACTTTCCAAAAAGCAGAAAATAATTTGAGTGTACTAAAAAATGATACGATTACTGAATAGTCACTGAAATAAATACATTATTAAACAAACAGAACAGGAGAAAAGAAAATGATTTCTTACCGTACCATAGAAGGCGAATGTACAGCAAGCTACGAAATACAAAAATCCAAATTTCTTGCCCACATCAAACACGTTACAAACGAAGAAGAAGCTAGGGAATACATCGCAAAACAAAAAAAGACATACTTCGATGCCCGTCACAACTGTTCTGCATGGGTTCTTGGTGAAAAGGCAGACAAACAAAAATCCAACGATGATGGGGAACCTGGCGGAACAGCCGGTGCTCCCATCTTAGATATCCTTCTCAAGAATGAACTAACAAATATTGTGGCTGTCATCACTCGCTATTTTGGAGGTATCAAACTTGGAGCAGGTGGTCTCATACGTGCCTACAGTCATTGCACTGTTCTTGGCATCGAATCCGCCGCCATCATAGAAATGACACTTTTTCAACGAGTCCAGCTTCAATGCAGTTATTCTCTTTTCAACCCCATTACAACATTTCTCAGGCAAAAAGAAATCCGCACAGAAGATACCTCCTATGCGGAATATGTTACACTATCACTTCTTTTGCCTCCCAACGAAACGGAGGACGTACTAAATGAACTTACAAATCTTACTGCTGCTCGCTGCAAGCTTGAAAGAAAAGACCTTGTACTCCTTCCCATCCCTTGCGGAAAATAAGAAAGCACTACATCATGTAAGTAGCATCTTCTCTCATAAGGTCTCCCAAACCGAGCTTCAATGCCTGCATCAAATACCCTACGGACTCTTCCCACCATAAAAGCATTTGCTGCACAGTAATAAGCAGAGCCTTTTCCAAATACGAGGTCTGTCCCGAAGAAAAACAATATGGATTATAAATAAAATCCACAAAGACATCCTGTACTCCTTTTTGGAAATAAATCGCTAAATGCTCTGGATCTGGATTCCACGAAACCATGTCATTGCTAGCTCCAAATGGAAATGCCTCCTGACTGCGATAAGATTTCTTGTCCAAAAAGAACCCATGAAAGTACAAAAGATAAGGAAAAATCTCTCTTGTTTTTTGCAGCATTTCCAAAAGATCCTGCATTCTCATGCAAGAAACGGACTGTGACACAAACATTTGCCGAAACTGCCTGCTCACAAGATCCTGTACGGTCTGCTCCTCTGAAACCTTCAGCCTCACGGGAACAGACTGCAAACTTCCTGCTGTCTGGCTCGCGTTTTCCATCGTTGCCCTTGAACCAGAAAGTATCACACAATAATAAGTATCACGCTGATAATTTGCAACCTGTTGCAGGATTCCCCATGCTGTATGCAGCATAGCGATCATCATTCCCTGATGATTCTTCGTACGCTGTCTCAATAGCAAATTCGTGTCTCTGTCAAATATCAGGCGGCTCTGTTCCTGCTTTTTTCGGTTCGGATAAACAGTAAACCCAGGCAAACGGGGAATCGGCGGCAAATCCTTAAGCAAGTTCTCCCAATAACGAAAGACGGCAGGTGGTATGGCGTTCTCTTGCTTTTCCCGACAAGTATTTTCTTGTACATGTTTGCAAAATTCCGCTTGAGAACCTGTCACCTCTGCTAAAAGCTCTCTTACATCCCATGTATCTGCGAGCATACGAAGCTGTGTCACGAAAACAGCATACTCATAATCA
>JAZLHW010000079.1:0-1259 GCA_045617105.1 Selenomonadaceae bacterium
AATGGTATCGGAAATTGACAGCAAATATAGCTATGGGGTGGCGAAAAGCCACCCCATGTTTTTGCCCATGGAAGTTTCCCAAAAAACTATTTCTCAGCCCCATCATATACTGTCCACGGACGGTGTCCGTGGTTATAACGAGCATCTGATTTCGCCGTACGAAATCCCAATCCACACCGCTGACGGGTGTGGACTTTACCCAGGGGAGGCCCCCTGAATACCCCCTTTGACCGAATACCCGTCTAGAATGGAGGAATTTATGAAAGAAAACAAGATTGCCCGGTTGGAAATGCGTATCCGTCCGGCTGATAAAGAAAGACTTTTGCGTGCTGCCAAGCGCAGCGGTGTATCTGTAACAACCTATGTCCTGCAATGCTGCAAGGGTCATGAACCTCGTCAGAAGCCACCGGATTCATTTTGGGAGGCACTCAATGACCTGTCTGCCTTTGGTGAGAAGCTGCCGGAGCATCTTCGCCGGGAGCTGGCACAGCTCATTCTGCGCTTGCAGGAGGGGGCGTAATGGCAACCACCAAGCTGTGGCATATCAAGGGACGAATTAAGGATCTCATGGAGTATGTGGAAAACCCGGAGAAAACGGTAGTGACAGACAAACAGGAGCAGGATTTCTTAAATGTGTTTTCCTACACATGGAATCCTGTGAAAACAGCCGGTGCGCAGTATGTGACCGCTATCAACTGCCAGAAGGATATTGCCCTCCAGCAGATGGTGCTGACCAAGAAACAATACGGCAAGGATGACGGCTATATTGCGTGGCATGGATATCAGAGCTTCAAGCCTGGTGAAGTCACCCCGGAAGAATGTCACGCTATTGGTGTTGCTCTTGCCAAGGAGATGTGGGGTGATCGGTTTCAGATCATCGTCACCACACATCTGGACAGAGGGCATCTGCACAATCATCTGGCGTTCAATTCTGTGTCCTTCCGGGATGGCGGCAAGTACAACTTTTCCAAGGAAGAACGGCAGCGAATGCGGGATGTGTCGGACAGGCTTTGCCGGGAGCATGGATTATCTGTCATTACGAATCCGCATAAAGCACCTTCCCGTCCGGTGTGGCTGGACGAAAAGGCCGGTAAGTCAACCCGCTACAATGTGTACCGGGCGGATATACAGGCAGCAATGGAAAACAGTACAGTCCTGAAGCACATGGAGGATTACCTTCATCGGCTGGGGTATATCACAGACTTCTCCGGCAAGCATTGGAAGATTCGGCTTCCCCAGTATCAGCACTTCACCCGGCT
>JAZLHW010000080.1:0-9229 GCA_045617105.1 Selenomonadaceae bacterium
ATGGCAAGATGGGAAGCGACAAGAAGGATGTTGTATATAAGAAGGAAGACAGGGTGATTCGTTCTCGTCATGCTTTTGACTGGGAAAACATCTTGCCGGTAGCTGGACGTATTGCTGCTGAACAGTTAGAGCTTGAACCTAGGGAGGGAATGAAAAGATGAATTTTTCTGAAAAGAAGAGACTGCTGAAAGGCAGCGATTCAATTTTATGGTTATTTAGAGTGTGTAATCGGTAAAATATTTACTTCGAGAAGGGAAACTGCTATACTAAACAGGTTAAAGAAACATTGATTTAAGGAGTCTTGCTTATGCGACAGGTGCGTCGAAGGCGACGTAGCTTCAGGAGAATAAAAATAGCAGGTGCAGTCCTGCTGGTTTTGCTGACTGTTTTGCTGGGGTGGTATCTGGGCAATCGAGGAACGGGCGGATCAGGTTCCGGTCTTTTGTCTGAGGCTCATGTACTGCATGTCATGGTTTTGGGCGTGGATCGAAGGGCAGATGATGCAGGACGCAGTGATACGCTGATGATCGCCGCATTTGATGAGGAGAAGGAAAAGGCTTCGATTTTGTCCGTGCCGCGTGACACTCGTGTTGCGATCGATGGGCATGACTATGACAAGATCAATCATGCGTATGCGTTTGGGGGGCATGAGCTTTCCCAAAAATCTGTAGAGAATTTGATCGGGACGAAGATCGACCATTATATCATGATCGATACCAAGGCATTTGAGCGTATCATTGATGCAATGGGCGGCGTAGACATTGACGTGGAAAAGCGAATGTATTACGAAGATCCATGGGACGATAATGGAGGTCTTCTCATAGATATTTGGCCAGGGCAGCAGCATATGAACGGCAACAAGGCAATTCAATATGTACGCTATCGTGACGGTGAGGGAGATATCGGCCGCATTGGGCGGCAGCAAAAGTTTATGAAGGCAGTGATCTCCAATTTGATCTCTCCGCAAACGATTCCAAAGCTTCCGGCTATCGTGAAGGAAATCAGCTCTGCAGTGGAAACGGATATGTCCGTGACAGAGCTTTTGGAGTTTGCGAACCATTTGAAAACGGTACACGAAAACGGGGTTTCTGCACAGATGGTGCCGGGACGGCCTGCTTTTTATGAGGATATCAGTTATTGGGTTCCGGATATCGTAGCACTTCGCAAGATGATGGCAGAGGATCTTGGTATTGAGATGACATCGGCTATTGAACGAGTTGCGGAAAGGGATGCAGAGACGTATGAAAACGCATTGCCTAAGGGAATTCAGATCACAGGCAGTTCGGAAGGTACTGGAAAACTGGAGGAGAAGAAGGAGCCGCAGGACGATACGCCCATGAAGCCGGAGGAAATTTCGGTTTTGGTGATAAATTCGAGCGGTATCAATGGTGCCGGTGCTGAGGTTGCAGGTATCCTGCAAAGGAAGGGCTTTATTATTTCAAGCGTTGAAACAGGAAAGACAAATTCCAGAGAGCGGACAACGATTACGACATCTGCCCGCAATACGGACTTGTTCTATGGCATGCCGTTCCCGTGCCTTATCATGAATGAGGGGGGAAAGGCACAGGCTGTGGTCAATATTGGACTGGATTATGTAAAGCAGGGACAATAACCTACGACATAAGGAAATGCAGGAGAGGCGGCTGTCAAGTGAATTTGGCAGCCGCTTTCGTATAGAAGCAAAGCGGCGTTTATGATAAAATGAGGGAAATAGATATTGAGGTGAAGAAATGTGGGCAGGCTGAAGGTACAGGGATTGAAGAAATCCTTTGGTATAGAGGAATTGTTCCATGATGTGCAGTTTGAGGTGGCACGCGGCGACAAGGTAGGCTTTGTCGGTGCAAATGGTGCAGGAAAGACGACCTTGATGCGTATTTTGATGGGGCAGGAGGAATACGATGCAGGCTCGATCCAGTTTGAGAGCATGGACACGGTAGGCTATGTCGAGCAGCAGGCACAATTTGGAGATGGGACACTTTACGAGGAATTCAAGCGGGCGTTTGAGGATATTATTGAACTTGGCAGACGCAAGGAGGCGATGGAAAAGGAGATCGCCTCTTTTCATGACGAGGAAAAGCTTTCGGAGTATGGCCGCATGGTTGAACGATTTGAGCTGCTTGGCGGGTACGATTATGAAAGCAGGATCCGCAGGATAGCCTTTGGTCTTGGATTTACGGAGGAGGATTTCAGGAAGAAGGCACAGCATTTTTCCGGCGGGCAGAAAACGAGGATCTGTCTTGCCAAGGCATTGCTTCGTGAGCCGGATTTTCTGTTTCTGGATGAGCCGACCAATCACTTGGATATTGGCATGATCGAATGGCTGGAAGGATTTTTGGCAAGCTATTCCGGCGGTGTCCTGCTGATCTCCCATGACCGCTTCTTCTTGGATCGTGTGGCTACAAGGATCATCGAGCTGGACGGGAAATCTGTGACGAGCTATGAAGGGAATTATACACACTTTATGAAGGTGAAGGCAGAGCGTCGGGCGGCGCTCAAGTCTGCCTATGAAAAGCAGCAGGAGCATATTAGGAAAACGGAGGAATATATCAGGCGATACAGGGCTGGAATCAAGTCTAAGCAGGCAAGAGGACGGCAGAGCCAGCTGAACCGCATGGAGCGGATCGTACTTCCGCCCGAAACGGCTGCGTTTAATTATTTTGTTTTTCATGCACCCTCGGAGTGTGCGCAGCGAGTGGCAGAGCTGGAGGACGTATCGGCAAGCTATGGTTCGCATGAAATTTTTTCTCACGCAAATCTTTTGATCCGCAAGGGAGACGGTGTGGCTCTTGTCGGGGCGAATGGTGTAGGCAAGACAACGCTTTTGAAGGTGCTGGTGGGGGAACTGGAGGCATCGGCAGGGCGTATCAAGTTGGGAAGCCGTGTCAAGGTCGGTTATTTTTCGCAGCAGCATGAGGGGCTTCACCCAGAAAACACGGTGCTGGATGAGATCCTGTATGAGTACGGCATTACAGAGGAACAGGCAAGAAAGTATTTGGGAGCATTCCTCTTTCATGGGGATGAGGTTTATCGGCGTATCGGGGAATTGTCAGGAGGAGAGCAGTCACGCATTGCATTCTTGAAGCTGATGATGACGGGAGCGAACTTCCTTGTGTTGGACGAACCGACAAATCATTTGGACATTCCTGCCAAGGAAGCTGTGGAGGAAGCTTTGATGGCTTTCCCTGGAACGTTTTTGGCGGTTTCCCATGACCGTTATTTTTTGGACAAGGTAGCAAATTGCACGTTGGAGCTGGAGAACGGAAGGCTTATGGAATATGGCGGGAATTACAGCTACTATCGAATGAAGAAGGAAGAATGTGCTGAGCTTTCGGAGGCGGAGCAGAAAGAGGAGAAAAAGGAAAATTCACCTGAGAGAAAGGAAGCTTCTGAAAGGAAGAAAAAAGGGGAAGAACCTTCGGAGCAGGCAAAAAGAAGCATGATTCAAGGTATGAGCGAGACTAAGAGGATGGAACTGATCCAGCGCACGGAGGCAGAGATCGCAATGGCAGAGGCAGAGCTGAAGGGCTTGGAATTTGAGATGAATCAAGCAGAGGTACAGGCAGATCCCGCAAAGAGCCTTGAAATTGCTGAGGCGTATGCAGCAAAGGAACTTGAGATCAATATGCGTTATGAGAAATGGGAGCGGTTGACGGAGGGATGAGAATGGAGCAAGGAACGCTGGAGGGCATGGAGCATACAGAGGAAAGATTGGAAGGGGTCGTTGACAGTATTGTTTTTTCGAGCGATGACGGAAGATTTTCCGTGTTCCGCCTGCGTCCTGCAAAGCAGAGAGGAAAGGTCAGCGTAACGATGCCCGCAGAGCCGCCTTTGGTTGGACAGCAGGTCATTCTTCGCGGTAAGTGGATAGTGCATCCACGCTTTGGCAATCAGTTCAAGGCAACAGGGATTCAGGTAACGGCACCTACCAGTGTGGACGGTATAGAGAGGTTCTTGGCATCCGGCATTGTAGCAGGAATCGGTCCTTCGATGGCAAAGAGGATCGTGAAGCTGTTTGGTGCAGATACATTGGAGATTTTAGAGAAAAAGCCTTCTCTTTTGGAGCAGGTTCCGGGAATTGGAAAAAAGACGGCAGAAAAGATCGCGGCCTCCTATCAGTCCCATGCGGAGCTTCGGGAAATCATGCTATGGTTGGAAAATCATGGTGTCTCTGGAACGTATGCGGCACGTATCTTTAAGACATACAGCTCCTTTTCTATTCATGTGCTGGAAAACGAGCCTTATCGCTTGGCGGCTGAGGTGGAGGGCATTGGATTTTCCACGGCAGATGCGATTGCGGCGGCAAGCGGTGTGGAGCATGACGATGTGTCCCGCATTGCGGCAGGAATTGACTATGTGCTGCTGCAGATCGGGCTTTCCGGTCACGTTTGTATTCCGGAATTGCCGTTGACGGAACGAACCGCCAAGGTCTTGCAGGTGGAGCATGAGGCAGTGCGGGAGGTTCTCAGGAAGCAGTTAGAAGGACGCAGAGTCTTTGCGGAATTTGTGGGAGGAGAGAACCTGCTTTATCCCTCCTATCTTTACGCAGCAGAGAAAAGGACGGCAGAGAGGCTGCTTTGCCTTCAGAAAAAAGCGGAGCGCCTTTCCATATCGAATCCAGTTAAGCTGGTTCAGAAGTGGGAACGGAAATCGGGGATTGGATTGGCGGAAAAACAGAGGGAAGCGGTGGCTGCTGTCTTGGAACATGGTGTTTTCGTGCTGACGGGAGGACCCGGAACAGGAAAGACCACAGTGGTTCGCGGTATGATAGAGGTTTTGGAGGCACAGGGGCTGCATGTCCTTCTCGGTGCACCGACCGGCCGTGCTGCCAAGCGCCTTTCAGAGGCAACGGAACGCAGGGCTGTCACGGTTCACAGGCTCTTGGAGGCACAGGGAGGAACGCAGGTGGACGGTTCCTCTATGTTTGCAAAGGACATGGACGAGCCGTTGGAGGCAGATGCTATTATTTTGGACGAAGTTTCCATGATGGATATTGTGCTGATGTATCATTTCTTGGATGCTGTGCCGAACGGCTGCCATGTTATCTTTGTGGGAGATGTTGACCAGCTTCCTGCCGTTGGCCCAGGTTCTGTGCTTCAAGATATTTTGCACTCCCGTGTCATACCGAGCATTTGCCTCAAGGAAGTCTTTCGTCAGGATGAGGAAAGCAGGATCGTTCTCAATGCCCATGCGATCAATGCGGGCAGGCTTCCCGTCTGTCTGCCTCATGGGGATTTTCGCTTTTTGGAAATGGGAAGCTCAGAGCAGGTCGTAGAGAAGATCGTGGAACTGTGCGTAAAGGATCTTCCGCAAGCAGGATATTCGCCTTTGACAGATGTGCAAGTGCTTTCTCCCATGCATCGGCAGGACTGCGGTGTGGATAATTTAAACAACAGACTGCAGGCGGCTTTGAATCCCAAGTCGCCGCATAAGCCGGAATATGTGAATTCTGCCCAAGTCTTCCGCTTGGGGGACAAGGTCATGCAGACGAAAAACAATTACGCAAAGCAGGTGTTTAATGGGGACATTGGTTTTATCGAGTTCATGGACGAGAATGTGGTTCAGGTACGCTACAGTGAAGAATTGCTGGTGGATTATGAGAGGAACGAATTGATAGAATTACAGCTAGCCTATGCAATGAGTGTGCATAAGAGCCAAGGAAGCGAGTATCCCGTGATTCTTTTGCCGTTAGTTCCAGGCCATCATGTGATGCTGCAGCGCAATCTCCTTTATACTGCAGTAACAAGAGCGAAGTCGCTGGTTATCCTGCTTGGCAGCAAGGCGGCACTCTGCACGGCGGTGGAAAACGACCGCACAAAAAAAAGATGCACCTTGCTGGCGGAACGATTGGCAGGAAAACTGGGAACAATGGAATCTTGCTGAATGGATCCAATCCTTCTTCTGTTTCTTTTTGAAGAAAGTTTTTTTGCAGATAGGAATTTTTTAATTTCTGTCTAATATATGTATTGAGAGAAGTCGTCAATGATTTTGAAGGATGTGATAATGTTATGTTAAAGGCTTATGCGATAGAGGACTTGCGGGCGGGCATGGTGATCGGAAGAGATGTTGTGGATTCAGATGCTGGTGTTTTGCTTGGCAAGGGAAGTGTATTGACAAATCAAATGATATATTCCTTGCTGGAAAGACCGATTTTCTCGGTTTATGTGGATGAAAGCGAGGAGGAGGAAACGGTAATTCCCGGCAAAGAGCATTTAGTGGATCGTACCTATGCAGGCTGCTATGACTTGGTGTATCATCGCGTCAGCCATTTGTTCATGACATTGGATGAGACAGATCAGCTGGATATGGCAGAGCTGCAGTCCATCGTTGATGAGGAGATTTTCCCGAAGCTTTGTGATGGTGCTACGGCCGTTTCGCAGATCCACAATATGCCGCGTGAGGGAAACTACTTGATACATCATTGCCTTCATGTGGCGATCTTGGCAGGGCTGATGGGAAAGTGGCTTTCTGATTGGTCAGAGCTGGAGCAGCGGGAATTGGTGCTGGCAGGCTTGATCCATGACATCGGGAAACTGCGAGTTCCGCAGGATATCCTGAATAAGAATGGTGAGCTTACTGCTGAGGAGTTTAAGGAAATTCAGAAGCATACGGAGCATGGGTACAATATGCTGAAGCTTGGTTCGTTAGGAAAGAATCGTCAGATTCTTTTTGCTGTGCTTCAGCATCATGAACGCTGTGATGGCTCTGGTTATCCAAATGGCGTGCTTCGTGAACAGATATCAGATTATGGTCGGATCATTGCTCTGCTGGATATTTATGATGCGATGGCTGCAGACAGAGTCTATGCAAAGCGCCGCTCGCCTTTTGATGTCTTTGCTATTTTGTACGAAGATATATTGAGAGGGAAGCTGGATACGGAATATGGTGTATATTTCTTGAAGCACCTTTGCCATGCATTGAATGGGAATTGGGTGCGCTTGAGTGATGGTTCCAAAGGCAAGATCGTATACATTGATGAGAGCCGCGTGACTTCGCTTCCTGTCGTGCAGATTACGGAGGATAAGTTCATCAATTTGAACCAAAACACGAGCATAAAGATCGAGGCATTGCTGACGGCAAATGAGCTTGGTTGATGGATAGGTTTTTAGGAAGTACGGATCGATTGCTGTATACAGAAGGTTGCTGAGAAATCGGCAGCCTTTTTCTGTGTTAGTCGGTATATTTCTTCATGGCTTCCGTCAAAATGTGTTTTTGGAAGGAGATGCAAGGTCATGGTACCAAAGCTCAATACGGTACAGGTGAAGCAGGAGAAAGTTTTTGAGGTAGCAGCTCCCTTTGAGCCAATGGGGGATCAGCCCAAAGCGATAGAGGACTTGGCGGCTGGTCTGGAAAACGGACAGGAAACGCAGGTCCTTCTGGGTGCAACTGGGACAGGGAAAACCTATACGATCGCCAAGGTCATCGAAAGGGTGCAAAGACCGGCCTTGGTGATCGCTCATAACAAAACCTTGGCGGCACAGCTTGCAAGCGAGTTCAAGGCATTTTTTCCAAATAATTATGTCGGATATTTTGTCAGCTATTATGACTATTATCAGCCGGAGGCATATATTGCTTCCACAGATACTTACATTGAAAAGGATGCGTCCATCAATGATGAAATTGATGAGCTGCGCCATTCGGCGACCTGTTCGCTTTTTGAACGGCGTGATGTCATTATCGTAGCAAGTGTGTCCTGTATTTACGGGCTGGGTTCTCCGGAGAGCTATCATGAAATGGTGCTTTCCCTTCACAAAGGGCAATTTATTGAACGGGATGAGATCTTGAGAAAGCTGGTTTCTATTCGCTATGACAGGAATGATATTGCATTTGAGCGAGGCACATTTCGTGTCAAGGGAGATGTCATAGAGGTGTTTCCTGCTGGGTACAACAATCGAGCAGTCCGTATCGAGATGTTTGGCGATGAAGTGGAACGAGTGCGGGAGTTTGATGTGGTAACGGGGGAGATCTATGGAGAGCGGACGCATTTGATGGTCTTTCCTGCTTCGCATTATGTGACAGCCGAGGAGGATATGAAGGAAGCAAGGGAAGCGATACGCACAGAGATGGAGCTTCAAGTGGCAGAATTTAAAGCGCAGGGAAAGCTTTTGGAGGCACAGCGTATTGAGCAGAGAACCAGTTACGATTTGGAAATGATGGAGGAGATGGGCTATTGCTCCGGCATTGAGAACTACTCCCGCCATTTGACGAAGCGAAAGGCTGGAGAAGCACCTTATACACTTTTGGATTACTTTCCAGATGATTTCTTGATCGTCATGGACGAATCTCATGTGACGCTTCCACAGGTTCATGCCATGTACGCAGGGGATAGAAGCCGTAAAGAATCCTTGGTCATGAACGGGTTCCGCCTGCCGTCTGCCTTTGATAACCGCCCTTTGAAGTTCGAGGAATTTGCGGAACGTATCCATCAGATCATCTATGTTTCGGCAACTCCCGGAAAATATGAATTGGAGAGGTCGCAGCAGGTCGTGCAGCAGATCATCCGTCGTACGGGGCTTTTGGATCCGGAGATCGAGATCCGTCCGTTGGAGGGACAGATAGACGATCTGCTCTCTGAGATCAAGCTTCGTATCGAGAGAAGGGAGCGTGTTCTCGTCACGACACTGACCAAGAAGATGGCAGAGAATCTAACGGATTATCTAAAAGAGGAAGCTATCAAGGTGAGATATCTCCATTCTGACATTGCAACGATTGAGAGAGCGGAAATCGTTCATGACCTTCGTGCCGGCGAATTTGATGTACTGGTCGGTATCAATTTGCTGCGGGAGGGGTTGGACATGCCGGAGGTATCTCTGATTGCTATCTTGGATGCAGACAAGGAGGGCTTCCTTCGCTCGGATACGTCCCTGATCCAGACCATTGGACGTGCTGCCCGCAATGCGAATGGGCATGTCATCATGTATGCGGATCGCAAGACGGATTCCATGAAGCGGGCTATTGATGAAACACAGCGCCGCCGGACGATACAGGAGGCATACAACAGGGAGCATGGAGTCGTTCCAAAAACGATCGTAAAGCCCGTAGTTCCTTTGATCGAAACGACTTTGGTTGCGGAAACAGCGGCAAAATATGGGGAAAAGACAGGGAAAAAGAAGCTGTCGGGCAAGGAGAAGGAAAAGGTCTTGCAGGGGCTGCTTCGGGAAATGCAGCAGGCATCAAGAGCGTTGGAATTTGAGCGGGCGGCAGAGCTTCGTGATATGATTATTGAGCTGGA
>JAZLHW010000081.1:0-3922 GCA_045617105.1 Selenomonadaceae bacterium
TCGTTCCAATAGATCCCTGTCAATGACATAAGAAGGCGTTGGTACCTCCAGCCATTCTTTTTTCCACTCCTGCATCATTCCACCATTTGCGGATCAAAGGATTCTTTCCAAGGAAGTCCCCACTTATTGAGAGCGTCCATAAAAGGATCTGGATCAAATTCCTCGATATTCTTTACGCCGGGGCCTTTCCAAGTGCCGTTCATGACAAGCATTGCCCCAATCATGGCAGGCACGCCTGTCGTGTAGGAAATTGCCTGAGAACCAACCTCCCTGAAACATTCCTGATGGTCGCAAACATTGTAGAGATAATATGTCTTTTCCTTGCCGTCCTTCTTTCCGCGGAAAATACAGCCGATATTCGTCTTGCCGACGGTACGGGGGCCCAGACTTGCAGGATCCGGAAGAACCGCCTTCAAAAATTGCAGCGGAACAATTTTCTTTCCCTCAAAGTCAATCGGCTCTATCGAGGTCATTCCCACGTTCTCCAAGCATTTCAGGTGCGTGAGATAGCTCTGCCCAAACGTCATAAAGAAACGGATCCTCTGAATTCCAGGAATATTGATACCAAGTGACTCTAATTCTTCGTGATGAAGCAGGTACATATCCTTTGGGCCAATCTCTGGGAAGTCATAGACGCGCTTGATCTCCATTGGCTCAGTCTCTACCCACTTGCCATTTTCCCAATAGCTGCCCTTTGCCGAAACCTCACGGATATTGATTTCCGGATTGAAATTTGTTGCAAACGGATAGCCATGATCGCCTGCATTGCAGTCCAAGATATCAATATAATTGATCTCATCGAAATGATGCTTGAGTGCATAAGCGCAGAATACACCTGTAACGCCCGGATCAAATCCTGAACCCAAAAGTGCCGTAATTCCTGCCTTTTCGTACCTCTCACGATATGCCCACTGCCATTTGTATTCAAACTTTGCCGTATCCTCCGGCTCATAATTCGCCGTATCTACATAATTCACCTTTGCCGCCAAGCAAGCATCCATGATCGTCAGATCTTGGTAAGGAAGCGCAAGATTCAGCACGACATCAGGACGTACCTTTTCTATCAATGCTGTCAATTCTTCCACATTATTTGCATCCACCTGCACCGTTGTGATTCGTGTCTTTCCCCCATCCAGCTTTGCTTTCAAAGCATCGCACTTGCTCTTCGTCCGAGAAGCTATGCAGATTTCCTCGAATGCCTCACTGTTCTGGCAGCATTTATGGATCGCCACGCTCGCTACACCGCCACAGCCAATAATCAACGCTTTTCCCATGTGTTATCCTCCTTCAACGAATCCATTTTCCTACCTTCTCATTATAACGCAACCATTCCGGAAAATTCCATACTTTTCTGCATGATAACCATATCATAAGCTACGCAAAATACCCGCCTTTTCCCTTCCTGTTCAGCAACAAAAATAAAAATTCCCATCACATCGGTCAGCAATACACTTGAAAGACTTCTTTCATTGTGATTTAATTACAGTATGAAGGTGACAGCAATGTATTCGGTCTGCGAAAATATAACGAAGCTAAAGATGTCTCCTTCTTCAAAAGCTTGCTGTAAGTTAGGGCGTTATAAGAACCCTTAGAGAAGCTAAATAAACTAATAAAGTTGTCGATTTCCATATAGGATTTATGGTATTCTATATAAGCATGTATTTGAGGGGTGTGAGAACATGAACGAATTTGAAGTTTTTTTTAAGGCGAATAAAAAACAAATCATGAACTACGCTAAAGCAAATACGCACTATAATACGGGCGGTCAAGCAACCATATCGCGGAATGACGAATGGTTCCATGATGATGTGTGGGAAAAAGATACAAGTGGAGTGAATGAAGCTGATAAACGAGACTATAGCTATACAGCTAATTAAACCACGTCAAGTATGGCTTGCGCGATTCCCTTTTGAAGATGACCCTACACAAAGCAAAGTCAGACCTGTGTTGGTTCTGGCTGTTGACGATGAAAGCATTAGTGTCAGCGTATTATCTATGAAAATCACGTCAACGGAACCGAAAGATAGTTATGATTTTATTTTAGACGATTGGGCAGATATTCCTATCGACCATCAATCTACAATTTGCCCAGCGCATGTAATGGCGTTGCCTGTCAGCAACTTCAAGGAAAAATTGGGCAATGTTTCAGACGGTGACTGGGAACGTGCAACTGATAGATTTAAAAAATTCCTGTACAATAAAGGAATTCTGAACGTGATAAAAGCGTAAATGTTGGCAAAATGCAGGCAAGGACACCGTAAAGCCTTTATTTATGTGGCTTCGTGGTGTCCTTTTGCTTATGTTTTATAAAGAGAAATCATTTTTAAAGGAGCATGGAATGAACACCTCACTATTCACGACAAGAAATCTGCTGATTGCCATTGCCGCAGCCAGCTTTATCCTTGTTGCCGCAAGCAGTACCGTTGTCGCTGTCAAAAACAATAATAGAATCTCTATGGGCGTGCAATCTATGGGAACTTCCCTTTCCGGCATGACAAAGGAAGATGCCCAGCACTTTTTTGAGAAAAAAGCCAAGCAGCACATTGGCGAAAAGAAGATCCAGTTGGTTTATGGGGAGCAAGCGTGGCAAATTACACCAGAGGAAATCAATCTGCAACCAAAAATCGAGGAAGCTGTCGAAAATGCCTATGCGATTGGACGTGGAAAAAGCCCCTTGCAAAATATGGCAGAACAGCTTCGCTGTGCTATCGTTGGAAAAAATATAGATTTTACAGCAGAGTATGACACGGAAGCACTTGCAAACAAATTGAACAGCGTTGCACATGCGATCAATGCTCAACCCCAAAATGCCTCCGTCCAGATCCAACCCAACGGGAGCATAAAAAAAATCCCCTGCAAAATTGGAAAACAGCTCGATACAGCTTCCATCGCCAGTGACATGGAACCCAATCTAAAGTCCATGCAGCTGCCGCATGAAATCGTTCTCCAACCAACAGAGATCCCACCGTTCCTCTTAGACGAGGATATCGCTTCTATCAACTGTATTCTTGCTTCCTATACCACTACGTTCTATCCAGGATTTCGAGGCGACAACATCATCCTTGCTTCCTCTCGCTTGAACAATATTCTTGTCAAAAGCGGTGCCGCCTTTTCCTTCAATACAACAGTCGGAGAACGCACTGCTGCCGCAGGCTACAAAAATGCTCCCGTCATCATTGACGGCAACATAGAAGACGGCATTGGCGGCGGTGTCTGCCAAGTAAGCTCCACCCTCTACAATGCAATTTTGCTTGCTGGTCTTACCCCTACGGCACGCACACCGCATTACTATCCATCTTCCTACTGCCCGCCTGGTCTTGACGCTACCGTTGTAGACAATCTGATTGACTTCCAGTTTAAGAATCAATACCCCCACAATATCTATCTATGCGCCCATGCCTCCTACAACGCAATTACGATCTACGTTCTCGGAACAAAATCCGATCTCAACGGCTGCGACATTTCCCTCCATACAGAGGGATCAGCCCTCCAGCCCTCTATCTATCGCCTCTATTCCAAAAACAGAACCGTAATCCAAAAAGAATTTCTTCACACTGACACCTATTCCTCACATTAAGAGTAGAAGTAATCCCTGTTAAATGCTTAAAGGATGCTTCTTCAAACTCCTTCATATTTTTCTTGAGATTTTCTGCGTGTTCCCAAATCTGTCCCGATTTCTCCTCGTTATTATTTCCTTCAATTAATCCTGATACAAGTCTTTCTTCTTCCTCAGTTTCTAGCTTGACAAGATCTAGTTTTGTCTTTATATTGTTGCATACAAATGAGTTGTTGCTTTTCTTCCCTAGGGGCAATTGGAGCCTGGCAGGACGAAGAAAATCAGCAGCTCTTTTTGTATCACAATAAATCAATAATCCTTGATTTAATTGCTTCTGATACCAAGTATAGTTATTTTGCAAATTCC
>JAZLHW010000082.1:0-12755 GCA_045617105.1 Selenomonadaceae bacterium
AATGCCATCTTTTTTAAATCCTCCAAACCATGATATAAAATTTGCCTTTCCCGCGGACATGTTAACCGCATATCCATTATTACATAAAGCCCTTAACGAATCAAGCAAAAATGAAAATTCCTGCATGCTTTTCACAAAAATGATATGTGCAGGCAATCTGCTTATGCCTTACAAATCCTTATTTACGTTTGTCAGCCCAATGGTCAATATTCGTTTGACGGGAACGTGCAATAGCAAGATTATCGGATGGGACATTCTTAGTAATCGTAGAACCTGCACCGACATACGCATTGTCCTCCACCGTAACAGGTGCCACAAGATTGGAATTACAGCCAATGAAAGCGTTATCGCCTACTACAGTACGGAATTTCTTCTTGCCGTCATAATTGACCGTGATCGTACCACAGCCCATATTGACATTCGCCCCCATATCGCAATCGCCGATATAAGAAAGATGCGGCAGCTTTGTTCCCTTTCCGACATTTGAATTCTTGACCTCAACAAAATTACCGATCTTGACATCTTCCATCAGATGCGTATCCGGACGGATATGCACGAACTGCCCAAGGATGACCCCATCATCCAGCACGGCATCATGCACATAGGTAAACTGTCCCTGCACATGATTCCCAATCTTGACGTTTTGCAGGCGGGCATTTGGTCCGATCTCGCAGTTTTCACCAATGACCGAATCACCCTCGATCCAAGTAAACGGATAAATGACCGTATCTCTGCCGATCTTGACATCAACATCCACGAATGTCGTATCTGGATCCATCAGCGTAACCCCGTCTGCCATCAGCTGCTCATTCTTGCGGCGGCGCAAAATCTTCTCTGCACCTGCAAGCTGCTGACGGGAATTTATGCCAAGTGTAGATTCATAATCATCTGCAGCAACTGCCCATATCTTCTCTCCTTGCTTGCGAAGGATCCCCAATACATCCGGCAAATAATATTCTCCCTGCGCATTGTCGTTCGTCACCTCGGAAAGAGCTTCAAAAAGGCTCTTTGCATCAAAGCAATATATACCGGAATTGATTTCCTTGACCTTGCGTTCTTCCTCTGTTGCATCCTTATGCTCAACAATTTTTGCCACAGAACCATCCTCTGTTCGAATGATTCTCCCATAACCAGAAGCATCTGGCATAATAGCGGTAAGAACCGTTGCCTTCGCTCCGGATTTCACATGCTCCTCATAAAAATTCTTGAGAAGCTCTCCCGTCAAAAGAGGCGTATCCCCGCAAAGCACCATAACAGTACCGCACTCATTCCGCAAAAGCGGTTCTGCCTGAAGAACGGCATGACCTGTACCTAACTGCTGCTCCTGCGTAACAAACTCAGCCTGTTCTCCAATCGTCTCACGAACTATATCTCCGCCAAAGCCGGTAACAACGATATTTCTCTTTGCACCTGCATGCACTGCAGCATCGATCACATGCTGCAGCATTGCCTTCCCTCCAGCACGATGAAGCACCTTGGGAAGTGCTGACTTCATACGAGTTCCCTTTCCTGCTGCCAAAATAACCGTAACCAAATCTGCCATGTTTCTTCCTCCTGATTCAAACCCATCATCTACACTTCATAAAACACCCGCCATCTATAGAGATGGGGGACATTTGTGCTGAGTTATATTTTTTCTGCAGAATTCTGCAATGCCTCCATCGCCTTCATCAAGGTCTTCTCTGAATTTTCCATGTGCCGCTCCGCCGCCTGCTGCGCCGCCTTCACATCTCCCTGTGCAATCGCCTCAACGATCACACGGTGTTCGTCCAAGGTAGCCTCCAAACGTCCCGGATGAGACATGGACAACGTGCGGAATCGTGTCAACTGTTCCCGCAGGTTAGAAATGATTCCCACCAAGCGATTGTTGCGGGCCGCCTTGTACAAAAGCTCATGAAACTCGATATCCGTTTCAACGATCTTGTCTATATTGCCATCCTTGACATATCCGCCGATCATAACGATCAACCGCTGTAATTGTTCCAGTTCCTCATCCGTAATGCGCTCTGCCGCCAGACCGTTGGAAAGAGACTCCAATGCCGTGCGTATCTCAAAGATCTCATTCACGTCACGAATCGACATACTTGCCACATACGTTCCACGACGAGGCATCATGACCACATAGCCCTCAAGCTCCAGCTTTCGGATAGCTTCCCTGACAGGAGTACGGCTCACACCCAGCTCCTCCGACAACTGGATTTCCATCAAACGTTCCCCAGGCTTCAAAACTCCCTTGCGGATAGCTTCCCGCAGGGATTCACACACGACCTCTCGAAGCGGTTGATAACTATCCAGGCGAATAGGTGCCAATCTCTTGCCCATAAAAATCCCTCACTTGTAATATATGAGCAGTGTCTAGTTGCTTGCAGCACGTCCTACGGTTTTCGCAACAAAAACATCTGCCTCCGTTCTTTCTTTCATGCAGACAGCAATCTTCTCTGCCTCAGCTTTCGTCTTTGCAAGTGCAAACACCGTTGGACCGCTGCCTGACATCATACTTGCCATAGCACCCTGTTCCAGCATTATTTTCTTGTACTGCTCTATCATCTCATATTTTTTAATCGTAACATTTTCCAAAACATTGCACAACAACCTTGCAACCCCAATAATATCATGCTTTTGCAAAACCTGTTCCATTGCCTCATTATCGGGATGCTTCGGTGAGCCAACAGAATCATATTGCTGATAAGCCCAAGCAGTAGAAACAGATACCGGTGGTTTCGCAAGCACCACATAAATTTCGGGACAGTCCGGCAAAGCTCTCAGAATCTCCCCTCGACCTGTTGCCAGCATCGTCCCGCCCATAATACAGAACGGAATATCGGACCCCAGCCTTGCACCCTGCTTGCAAAGTTCTTCTTTGGAAAGTCCCAGCTCATAAAGCTGATTCATGCCGCACAAAACGGCTGCTGCATCTGCACTTCCGCCTGCCAATCCAGCCGCAATCGGTATATGCTTTGCAAGCTTGATCCTTACTCCGCCCTTGATGGCATATTCCTTCATCATAAGAGCGGCTGCCTTCCATGCCAAATTCCTTTCATCTGCCTCCAAACCAGGAATATCTATTTCCAAGGAAATTCCTTCCCCCGTCTTTTCCAATTCCAAGGTATCATGCAAGTCGATTTCCTGCATGACCATAGAAACCTCATGAAAGCCGTCCTCCCGTGTCCCTAAAATATCCAAGGTCAGATTGATCTTTGCATTTCCGTTGACCGCCACCATTGCACACACACCCATTCCAACATATTGCGCGAGCTTCCACGCACTTCCGATTGTATCAATTTTGTTTGGAATCATCAAGCCTCTATTGACATTACTTTCTTCTTTGAAGGATAATGTTTCCATAAGACAAAGACAAGGATTCGAGGTAACGTCTCATGAAAAAACAAATTCCTATCAAATATTTCCTGCTTGCCGACCTTTTTCTCTCCATTTTAATGTCATGTTACTGGCTGAGTGCCGGTGCAGGCACGCTCCGCAGCTTCGCTGTATTTCTCTCTATCCTGCTTTCAGGAAGCCCACTAGCCATGTACTTTGTTTCCGCCTTGGTAGGAAAACGTGCTGCCGCATCTGCAAAAAATCAAAGCTTTGATCTGAAATCCAGTCACGTCCTAGAACAGCTTGCCTCAGTAGATACCATTATCCTAGGAAGAAATGAAATTATAATGGAAAACAAGCCATATATCTCAGATATATTTCCGGAAGGCATGACAAAGGCAACCCTGCTCGGACTGGCAGGCTCTGCCGAACGGGACTCCACCCACCCCGTTGGAAAACTGATTTACGAAACTGCCCTCCTGCGCGGTCTGCGGCTGCAGAGAGTCTCTGCAGCCAATGAGATCCCTCGCTGCGGAACGGAAGTCATCATCAGCGGTTCTCCAGTGCGCGTTGGAAAACTTTCCTGGATTCAGGAAGAAGGAATCAATGTCAGTGCGGAACTTCTGACAAAGCAAGACCAATTTTCCTGTCATGGAAAATCTTCTGTCTTTGTATGCAACGGAAAATATGCAAGAGGTATCATTGCTGCAGCAGACAACATCCTTCCAGACAACAAAGAAGCGATACATTGCCTGCACCGCCTCGGTTACTCCACGATTCTATTTACCAGCGACAACCAACGAATTGCATCCTTCCTGCAAAAAGCCTCCTGCATCCATGATGTCAAACCAAACCTGACTCCTTCAACAAAAGCAAGAGAAATCCAGCTGCTTCGCACAAAAGGAAACATGATTGCGTTCGTAGGAAACAGCGAAAGCGATGACCTTGCCTTTACCGAAGCAGATGTGTCCATCAAGCTTCTTCCCAAAGACAGTGCAGAAGATCTTCACAATCCTGATCTCTCCGCCCTTCTTCAAGAAGAATTTGCTGGAGAAGAGTCCACCTCAAAAAAAGAAACATCGCAAAAGGAATCAAGCTATGCTGCCGACATTACCCTGCACGGCAGCCTGCAAACACTCATTCCCGTCCTGCAGCTGGCACGTAATGCAAAAACCATCATACAACAGAACCGCATGATTGCTTGCGTGCATTGGCTTATCTTTCTGCCGCTTTCCATGGGACTGCTTACCGTCTTTGGCGGTCCATTTCTCGATCCTTCGATTGCCTTTGCCGGCATTGTCCTTGCAGCCCTCCTCGTCCTCCTGAACTCCATGCGCATGAAGTGATCCGTGGATTTCTGCAAATATTGCCGCCGCTTGTTTACGCCATAATGTCCCCGACATCTATAGATGTCGGGGACATTTGTGCTTGAGTCATATCATAATACCAAAGTTCATTCAGCTGCATAAAGCAGACGAGAACTTCCTCTCTCATCGCCTCGCCCTTTTCTGAATACTTTTACGCTACCGCATTGGCATTTATTGTTTCTATAACCTTTCGGATTCCCGTCCACACGGTCAAATCAGTAAACACTTCAACTATGCTTCCCTGATCTGTAAATGGTGATTCTTGAAGAACAGAAAGATCCTTCATCATTCCGTTATGAACGATATATTCCACGATCTGATTCACAAAATAGATCTGCCTGCTGTCAAGGTTTGTGCTTGTCAGATACTCTGAGAAAGCTTCCTTTGCTGCATTCATATCAAGACCGACTATCTCACGAACCAGTTCTCCCAACGGCTTTATGCCATATTCTTGCTCATAATCCTGCTTGGTACCAACTTCATTCCACAGGATCTGCTCAAGCGAAGATATATCCTCACTAGTAAGCGGCTTATTCGTTTTCAGCTTTGCGATTGCAATATTGTCCTGATGCTGCCGAATGTAGAATTCCGCTTTCGCTTTGTAATTTTTCAGTTCATCATTTTCAAGATCGGATTCTTTCCACTCCATAGATAAAAGCTCGTCCTCAAAATTAGTATCATAGCGAACCTTATTCTTTGGAATGTACTTCATCAAATCACGAAGCTTTTCCCTGATTTCTTCAAACTCATTGATACCAGCATTATCAAGATAATCTGTGTGAAGTATCTTCTGTATCAGCTCACTTTGCATCTGAATTTCTGGAATATTTGCCACACTGGCAATCCCATCAACCTTCTTATATAGATCACTTCTCGCCTTTGTATATCGTTTGCCAACAAGGTAAGCAAGCTCTATTCCATACATAAGCGCATCAAATCGCACTGCACTTGCTTCATCTCCATCCGGCAAAATAAGTGGTGCCAACTCTTCCCTGACAAGCAATGTATCCTCATAAGTGAGGCACTGGTAATTTGATTCTGCTGAATACAGATCCACATACTTTAAGTGCTGGCGTACTGCAAAGTTATCTCTGGGTAACTCCTGCACTTTTTCTGACATCTGTTTTATGAGCCAATCCCTGTATGCAGTCAATTTGTCCCCCTGATAGGCAATATCCTGCAGCTTGTAAGATATTTCAAATTTCAAATTAAAAATTGCACCTTGAAGAGCAAGCATATTGGCAGTTGCTCTCCCCTTATTCATTTTGAAAAACTCAAAATTTCCACAGAAATCAAAGATGTAAAATTTCTTTTTATCTTCCCCATCTATAAGGTTAGGGCAAAGTCTGGTACCACGACCGATCATCTGCCAAAATTTTGCCTTACTCATAACCTTCTTGAAAAACACAAGGTTGATTACTTCCGGCACATCAATCCCTGTATCCAGCATATCAACGGAGATCGCTATCTGCGGCATTTTCTTTGAATCAGAGAATTCATCGATTGCACTCTGGGCATAGGTCATGTAATTGTCGATAACCTTTGCATAATCCAAAAGATGCGGATATTCCTTATGGAACACTTCTAAAATCTTCTCCGCATGGTCATGATTCTTAGCAAAGATAATTGTCTTTCCTATCTTCTGCCCATAATCAATTTTAATGCCATTGGTCATAAGTATATGAAGCACCTGACGGATCGTATCTTCATTAAAGAGCCATGTGTTTAAAGCAGAGGAAGCGATAGCTTCTGGAACTTCGCCATTTTCATCTTCAAAAGTAGCTTCATATTCTTCCTTTTCTTCCTCCGGCAACTCATCATAAACAATGCCCTGTTCTATGAATTTCAGCTTGGATTCCACCGATATATAATCCACAAGATAACCATCTTTTACCGCCTGTGCTAAATCATAGCCATAGGTAGGCACACCATTTTCAAGTTCAAATACTTCATAAGTATTCTTGTCGATCTCGTCCTTTGGCGTAGCCGTAAGCCCTACTAACGGTGCATCAAAATAGGTAAAAATATCACGGTATTTATTGTAAATAGATCTATGTGCCTCATCGCAGATCACAAGGTCAAAATGTCCGCAAGTGAATAGTTTTCCATCGTCATCGCTAACTGTATCAATACAATTCATCATAGTCTGATAAGTAGAAAACACGCAGTGCGCATTATAATTATCCTTCTCCTCACATAGATTTGAGCAAGACAAGTTCGGCAGCATATTTACAAAGCTTCTCTTCGCCTGTGTAACCAAAGAATTACGGTCTGCAAGGAAAAGAATATTCTTTACCCATCCTGCTTTTAACAGACAATCACAAAGAGCTATCACCGTTCTTGTCTTTCCCGAACCAGTTGCCATTACAAGAAGTACTTTTCGACGATTCTTCTCATCAAAGGCATGGCACACTGCCTTGATAGCAGCTTCTTGGTAATAACGACCTGCAATACTTTTATCTACGCTTACATACTTGAGGCTTGTACGCATAGTGAGAAGATTGAACCATTTCTCCAGATCTCTCTTGGAATAGATCACAGAGCATTTTCGCTCTGGATACTGCCCATCAATAATATGTGCATCAAACCCGTTTGTCAGAAAAATAACTGGTCTCCGCTTATATTTCTGCTCCAACAGATCAGCATACAACTTAGCCTGCTGTCTGCCCTTGGAAACATCCACACAAGTTCTTTTCGCTTCTATTACCGCAAGCGGGCGATGCATATCATCATAGAGAACATAATCCGCAAAACCGACCTCGGACTTATTCGGCATACCAGAAAGCTCGACTTCATTGAGCCAATCCTTCCCTTCCGTCCAACCTGCATCTAGGAGCATCGAATCAATGTACAGCTTTCTTGTTTTATATTCCGATAAATCAAGTGGCTTGGGAACATAGGTCTGCTGTTGTTCCTGCCTGCGGGCAGACAGTTCTTCTTTGAGTGATGCATTTTCTGCCATCAATTTTTGAAGGTCAAGTTCCTGCTGGGCATTCCTCTCCTGCTCCCTTGCAAGTCTTTCCTTTATTTGAGCTGCTGCCTCTTTCGATCCCTTCGCCTTATCCATTTGATCGCTTATCAGCTTTTTATCAAAGGAACGCTCTTGGTACTGATCCGAATAGCAATATGCAATAAAATCCAAATATATAAATAAATTTTCAAGACAAAGCATCGCTTCATCTCTGCCAAGCTTCTTGTTACCGTGGGCTGCATTGTTGCCGCACCTGCGAATATAATCCATACGTTTCCAAAGATCCGCATCAATTATCTGCCTATACTCTTCCGCATTCATCAAGCTCTGCAAATTATCCCGATATGGCATCTCCAATTCCTCATCCACGGAATACATCCATTTCAAAGCAAATTCCATCGCCCTGCGGCTATTCATAATACTAGCCTCTGGATCTATAAGGATAATTTTCTCCGCTGAGATTGCTGCATCTGCAAAAGATGAAAATTTTGACTCCGTTTTCAAATAATCAAAGTTGGTTATCATGAGACACCACCTCCCATCTCGATAGTTTTCAAAGAATCCTTCCCGTATTTTACAAATTACAGAATCTCTTTTTGCTTATAGCACTCAAAAATATAGTTTGGATTATCATAACGAGCTAAAGATGTCCCCTTCTTCAACAGCTTGCTGTAAGTGGGGGAAATCAAATTTTAACAAGCGGTGAGCATATCTCCCGCTTCGTTGAAACGCGAATTGGAGGGAAAATGCTTATGGCATTTTCTTGAACAATGGCGTTATAATCGGAAACATAAGTATAAATCTGATTATCAGCCATAGCACCTATCACAATGTCATAATCATGTGGCTTTCCGCTTCTGCAGGAAACGATAAAATCTAACCATTCCTCTGACATTTCCTTAAATTCCAGTATTTTTAATTCAGATAAAAGTCTTACATCGTATATAGATACAATTTGGGTATGATATCTTTTCGCCCATCGCTCCGCCTGTTCCTTAATGACCGTACAATAAAATCCTGTGCCAAAATCCTTTGTGTATCTATTCACTCTCAGTTCCGGTTTTTCAACTGCCTGATATCCACCGCGATATACTGTCATCCATGCCATTTTCTTCCCCCATTAAACAAATCAGCCAAAATATTCCTGCATCAAGCTGTCAAATAGCAGCTGAGTTTTATCTAATGCTTTTTGTACTGCAACTTTTGATTTATCGACTTGGTTTACGAAGGACGCAAACCGCTTCTGCAATCCCATCGGTGGCATTGAAACCTGATAATTCATTACATCCGAGTCCTTTATAGCAGGATAATTTGCACCAGTAACAACTCTCGTCATATCATCTGTAAATTTATCTGAGCAAGCAATCGCTAATAAATACTCTGGTAAACATTTTACTGCTCTTAATACGCAAAATCCACTTGAAGCAACCAAATCATCATCGTCAAACACCGTCATAGCAACATTTCTAAGATTTGGACGTACTGTCGAAATAACAATATCCCCCTTTTTTATATGTTGCTGAGCTCGTGAAGGTGCTTCTCCTAATATATATTCTGTGTATCCCGTCATAATATTTCTTTTATTATCAATTGATGAAATATCAATATATTTAATTTTATCTTCAGGTGAAAAATCTTTCTTTGCACTCGGAATCTTACCAGCAATAAGTTCAGATATAGGCACTTGTTTATAATCACCTGCATTAAACATCTCGACAAATCGGGCTTTGATGAGATTGTCTAATAGTTGTAATTCCTGTTTTCTACTATCAACAACGGTCTTTAATTTGTCTAATAAATCTGCTATATCTTTCTGTTCTTCTTTACTAGGAACTGGCACCTCCACATTACGTACCATCTCGCTATTAAGATTATTTACAACCCCTCCAACTGCCATCGACTTAAATTTTTCATAAGTGGTCTTTGAACTCAAGTAATAGTAAAGAAATCTTTTATCAAACAGGTCTTGTTCATCTCGCAAAACAAGCCAACCATCATGAATGCAACCATCTATCTTTAATATATACGGACGACCAAAACTCATAGAATTTGATAACAAAAAGTCACCTGGTTTTACATATCTCGATTTCTTCATCCCTTCTGGAATTATTTTTTGTGCAGTTTCAGTAATATACATAGAATCGGATGTGTCACCAATTTTTATCCAATTAATACCATCTTCATTATCTGTAATAAACTTATCAATTGGTCTCGGAGAGCCACCGCGCTCTACTATACAAACATCGCTAATCTTCTTATATTCCCATGATTTATTCATCTACATCATCCCTACAAATCCAATTTTCCTTGACTTTTCGTAATTACTTATTATTATGAATCCAATCCACTGAAACCGCAAATGCTATGTAGATGGTAATTATTTTTTTGTATACATTTTCAAATCTTGACATATACTACAAATGTGTTATATTAAAAGTAGTCAACTTGTGACGGATTAAAGCTGGGTTCCCGAATGGGAGTAGGCATCTAGGTGCTTAGAATCCTTTGCTCCTGGGGTTGACTATTTTTTCAATTTTTGTTTCAAATCATCAAGTATATGACTTGGTGATTTTTTTATTTCGCCGTAAATAAAATCTATCGCTTGCTGTGAATAGCTATACTGTGGTTGCGTTGAAATCTGATATGTAAAACACATTCTTTCATTCTCTTTCAATCCAAAATAATCCGTAAACAATCGAAAATGATACATATTTAATTCAACAGCCACATTGTTAAGCAATAATTCCACTCCATCTTTCTTTAAGCGTTTATTAATTTCTTTAATACATGCCTTCGCATTGTATTTGTGGGTTTCATTGGGATTTTTGACCTCTTTAATAACTCTTACACCCTCAACAGCTGCCTTCTCTATATGGTAAATTTCTGTAGCTTCTTCCCGTTTTTTTGTTGCATAATGATAATGCTCAACCTTTATTGAAAATGCACTATTGTTTTCTTCTATCATAGGAAGTAAAGACTCATTTTTTGTTATCAGTCGTTCTGCCACCTGCTTTGTATATTTTCCTCTTATCTCAGTTTCATCTAAAGATTTCAACCTGACTGATAAAGTAATAAAATTTTCTGGAATCACTTGCGTCATATCAACATTATGAAATCCCATCATTTTATCCACAAAATTAAATACGCATGCCTGAAGAAGCGATATATATACCGCCTCATATTCTTCTGTTATAAAATGTGTACTGGTATTACGCAATTCTATAACTTTTTCAAGATTCTTTCTTAATGGATCCTTTTCATTAGTGAATATTTTCTTCACACATTGCTCTAAACTAATAGTTCTACTGGGTTTATCCGAAAAATAGATAGATTCTTCACCAAATTTACTTATCATATGTGCTTTAAGCATCAATTCCCATGCATTACATATGAAAAAACTGAATCCTTCTAATCTATATCTTATGGAAGGTTTGTTATAGATTTCAATTGCTAACACAAATGCTTCCTTTGATTTATCTAACAATTGCTCTTGTATTGTCATATCCTCTCTGCCCCCAACAATTTCTCCAATTCTTCCATTTCCTTGCCTAGCTCTATCTCACAAATGATACAATATCCCTTCAAGACTTCCCTTGAAAGGAGGATTCATAAAAAGCCCACCACCAGGGCAGGCTCGACAGCAATTTCTCGCAACTAAATTAGCCATATTCTATCTTCGCAGCTCATCCTCCAGATAATCAGTCAATACGGTATTATCCAGTAAAATTCGCATTAAAGATATTTTTCCTCCCTATACTCGGCAAGTTCCTTTGTATAATCAAAGGCGGGAATTTTGCGCTTCATGCTCTCTAAAACAGCAAAAGCCTGTTCACGCACATTATAGATGTGAGATGTGGACTGCCTTTATGATTAGCAATTTCATTGATGATATAGATAACAATTTCTGTAATTTCTCTGCGCATCATCCCATCTCCCCACATCATAAAATAACACATCTTTCATAATAATCATACTCTACATAAGCCGAACAATGCAATATAGAGATATGCAAAAACAACAACTGACAGAGTAAAATTTTAATTGGAATTACCTTTATCGTTCAACAGTTTCTCCAATTCTTCCATTTCCTTGCCTATCTCTATCTCAATCTCACGGATATTTGCCATAATCTCCGATGTGGGCGGATATTCTACCGCAACATATTCCACTTCTTTGTATTTATTGATGCTGAGGTCATAGTCGTTGTCTGCAATTTCTTCTTTCGGAACGACAAAGGACTTATCAGTACGCTTTCTATCCTTTTCCCCATCAAGGTTCTTAAATCTCTGGATAATATCAGGAATATCATTATCTGCCACTGCAGATCTCTTGTCATCAAGACTGAATCCATCTGCCTGCATATCATAGAACCATACCTTATCCGTTCCGCCATGCTCCGTTTTTGTGAAAATGAGAATAGCAGTAGATACTCCGGCGTATGGTTTGAATACACCGCTTGGCATGGAAATAACAGCCTCCAGTCTCTGATTCTCTACGATTTCTTTCCGAATATCTTTATGAGCCTTGGAAGAACCAAACAGCACTCCATCAGGAACGATGCAGGCGCATCTTCCGCCAATCTTGAGCATACGAATAAATAGTGCCAAGAAAAGAAGCTCTGTCTTCTTGGTCTTACATACCTTACGCAGATCTGCAGACACGATATCTGCATCCAGACTTCCTTTGAAGGGCGGATTTGCCAATATCAAGGTATACTTATCCTTATCAGGATTCTGATCGGATAAACTATCTCTATATTCGATAAAAGGACTTTCCACTCTATGATTCATCATGTTCATAGCACCAATACGGAGCATGGTTCTGTCCATGTCAAAGCCATAGAACATGTGATTCATGAAATGATCCTTTTTCTGCTTGTTATAGAAGATTTCTTCCTTCCTGTTATTCCACAGGTATTCTCCTGCTTCTACAAGGAAACCGGCAGTCCCACACGATGGATCGCAGATCATATCATCTACCTTGGGTTCCATCAGTTTTACCATCATCTTGATAATATGCCGAGGTGTCCTGAACTGCCCATTTACACCTGCCGTAGCAAGTTTTGAGAGCAAATACTCATACACATCCCCTCTGGCATC
>JAZLHW010000083.1:0-9235 GCA_045617105.1 Selenomonadaceae bacterium
AAAGATGTCCCCTTCTTCAACAGCTTGCTGTAAGTGGGGGAAATCAAATTTTAACAAGCGGTGAGCATATCTCCCGCTTCGTTGAAACGCAAATTGGAGGGAAAATGCTTATGGCATTTTCTTGAACAATGGCGTTATAAATAGGCATAAGTTTGATATAAAGGCTTGGTGTTTATGGAAAAGGCAGAAAAGTATTATCAAATGCATTTAAAAATTCGTGCGTTGAGTCAGGAGCTGCAGCAATTTGGCACGCAAATGACCACAGATGAGCGTTCCAAGAAGATTCGCATAGTGACGAATGCTTATCGGGCATTGGGTGATCTGGAGAACTGCGCCAGATTTTTGGAAGGGTATGTCCAGAACGGTGAGGAAGATGAGGAGGTCGTTGACTTCTACATCCGTATCAAGGAAATTGAGGGACGGGCACTGGCGAGAAAAGGGGATTTCAAGGGCGCGAAGGCGGCGTTTGAGACGGCGCTTCATACGGCTGGCAAATATGACATGGACTTCAAGAGAATGGACATGTACCAGAGCATATCGACCATCTATGAGAAGATAGGAAATTACAAGCAGGCACTTTTTTACTATGACGAGTTTGTCAAGCTGAGTACGCAGGTCTACAAGGAGCGCAACTATGCGTACTCCAAGTATCTGATTGACGTTTACGGCTTGGGGCAGCTGCAGCAAAAGATGTCGGAGGCGGCAGCCGTAACTAGGCGGCTGGAGCATCAGGCAGATGTGGATTCCTTGACCGGTATTTACAACCGAAGGTTTCTGCACGAGGCTCTGCAGGGGTCGATATTTCCGGAGGATGCAAAGGGAAGGCTTGCTGTTGTCATGATGGACTTGGATTATTTCAAGCAGTACAATGACACCTACGGGCATACGGAGGGCGATGAGGTACTTCGGATCGTGGGAGACATTTTGCAGGGCATGGAGAATGAATGTATCTATCCTGTTCGGTATGGCGGAGAGGAATTCCTGCTCTTGCTTCGGGAGCCGCAGAAGGGCGAGGCAGTGAAGGTAGTGGAGCGGATCATGAATGCTCTTCGGAAACGGGCTGTCGAGCATAAAGGATCAAAGGTTTCTGATATCGTCACGCTCAGTGCCGGCATTGCAGAGGGCGTTTGCCGTTTTTCGGAACAGCGCCATGCACTCATAGAGGAGGCGGACAATATGCTCTATGAGGCAAAGAAAACGAGGAATTGCTGGAGAAAGATAGATGTGATGAAGGATAACGCAGTACGAGGGTGGTGATGGTATGTGGTGCGAGAGAGCAGGGGCGAACACGAAGGAACGTGTTCAGGACCTGATAACATATTTTGAGGGGACTTGCGAGTTCTGCATCGGCAATATGGGCATGAATTCCTATCGTGAGGAGGTAACAGATCTGATCGAGAAGGACACCACGCTGGACGATGAAACGGTGATGATGCTCTACTATGCAGGCTCTGTCATTGACTACAAGGTGGAGAATTTTGCAGATGCTCTGGAGAAGTGGAAAAAAGCAGGGGAATTGGCGAAAAAGACTGGAAATGAGGTGTATCTTGCCAAGGTATATTCCTATATTTCCATCTACTGCTATGTGAAAAAGGAAATGGAGAAAAGCCGTGAGTATTTCGACAAAGCCCTGCAGATCTTCAAGAAGCACAAGCTTTACTCGGAGATCGCCCTGCACTATATCAATATCCTTTGGTACAAGCGGTATGAGGAGGACAAGTCGGAAGTGCTGGAGTACCTGAGCGAGGCACTCCGCTATGTCCAAATTTCCGATGCGCAGACAGATGCGAGGGTATACCTGCATATTGGCTATATCTACAAGACCATTTTCAATGACTTCATTACAGGGTTCAAGCATTTGAAGATCGCAAGGGAAATGTGCTGCAAAAACGGAAACCGAGAGATGGAGTGCATGACGTTCCATGTATTGGCAGATGGTTATATGCAGTTGGGAAGCTATGGGAGGGCAGTTGAGATCTATCAGGATATCCTGAAAATGAAGGAGTACCGGAATATCACGGTAAACCTGAAGTGCATGATCCTCAGCAACCTGATCCCTGCTTATCTGCATTTGGGGAAATACAAGGAAGCGGAACGTGAGATCGATCTCATGGACAGCTATGTTCCGCAGGCACAGGTGAATATCAGGGAGCAATTTGAGGGAACGGCAAAATGGCTGCGCGCACGGCAATATATTGTGTGCAAGGAAAAGCTGGAGGAAGCGGAAGCCTTGCTGAAGGAATGTGAGCGTTTCTCTGAAAAGTACGCAAACAGTTTTTTTGTAGAAGCCTTTGATTTCCAGCTGGCAGGGAGCTTTGGCGATCTGCGGATGGTGCAGAATGATCTGGAAGATGCTTTGCAGCATTACAAGAAGCAGGTCGCACTTTCGGAGAAGTATGGGCTTTTGCCAAAGGTTCGGGCGGCAGGCAATCTTTCAGATGCCTATGAACGGCTGGGGGATTACAAGGAGGCTCTTCACTATCGGAAGATCAAGATGGAGCATGTGGAAGCCATCGAGCATGAGCGGCTGATGAACCACTATGACCGTTTGTACCAAGAGCTGTTCAAGGATGTTCAAGAGGAGCATTTGCATCAGCTGAACAAGGAAAAAAAGAAACTGGAAATGAGTGTGTTCATTGACCGCTTGACAGGATTGCCGGACAGACGCTGCTTTGACGGATATCTCAAGACGCTTCGGCAGCAGGTTGGCACGAAACATGTGGGCATCATTTTCTGTGATATTGACTTTTTCAAGAAATACAACGATGGCTTTGGGCATCTCAAAGGCGATGAATGTTTGCAGAAAATGGGAGGGCTTTTGGCGAACTTCGTCAAGGACAAGAAAGCAAGGGCATTTCGTTATGGCGGGGAGGAATTTATTCTCGTCCTGACGGGATACGAAAAAGAAGAGGTTCTGTCTCTGGGCATTCTCCTTGCGGAGAAGGTTCGCCAGCTCAAGATCGAGCATCCGTGGTCAAAGGCAGGCGCGACCTTGACCGTAAGCGTTGGCTGCAGTACCTCCTCGGAAAAGGTACAGGATATTTTTGAGCTGATCCGCCAAGCAGATGAGGCTCTCTACCACGTCAAGGAAAACGGAAGAAACGGTGCATGGATGTACTGAATGGAGCCTTGCAGGAGAAATATGCTGGAGGAAGGGCAGGAAAGCTGAATGGAGAATGAAAACGATAAAAAGGGAATCATTGCAAGAGGGATCCAGTCCGTGATGGATCAGGCATATCGCCATATTGCCACGCAGCAGGAGGTAGAGGAGCTTGTGGAGGCAAATCATTGGGACGTGGACGAGCTGATCAAGTGGCAGTCAGTAAAGGCGGGAGCCGCTGGCTTTGTGACGGGAGTACCGGGATTTGCGGCACTTCCTGTGACCTTGCCGGCGAATCTTGCCAGCAGCTTGTATAATCAGCTTCGCCTGATTGCAGGAATTGCCCATATTCGAGGGTACGACTTGAAGGACGAGAGGGTGCAGACCATGGCGATCTGCTGCCTGCTGGGAAATCAAGTCAACAAGGTGCTGAAAGACGTTGCAACGAAGTCCTTGCAGGCGGCAGCACAGCAGTATATAGCAAGGTATTCCGCCCAAAAGCTGGCACAGGAAGTAGCCGAGAACTTGGCAGCAAAGATTGTGGCACAAAACGCAGGAAAAATCGTTCCCTTGGTCGGAGGATTGGTCAATCTTGTTTTCGATGGGGCATCGACCTATGCCATAGGAAATGCGGCTAAAAAAATGTTTGCAGAACCATGACAGAGGCTTGCCGTGGGGACTTGCATACGGCAAAAGAAATGGCAGATCTCAGGAAAGACCAAGCTGCTGCAAGGTACAAGGCCCTAAGCCGTTTGCGGTTTGTGTCTTTTGCATGCAAGAGAAAGATTTTTCAGATATTTTCGTGAATCCTTTGACATGCAACTACATGAAATGATATGATAAACGAGGGTAATGAGCATTTTTGTTTTTTGAATGAAATAATGAAACATAGAACAATTTGAATGATGTGGAGGAAATCAAGCAGATGATTGAGCGTTACACGAATCCTGAGATGGGACATCTTTGGTCGATTGAGAATGAATGGCAGACGATTTTGAATGTGGAGATGGCTGCCTGCGATGCGATGGCAGAGCTGGGGCAGATTCCAAAGGAAGCGGCAGCAAACATTCGGGCGAAGGCAAAGTTTGAAGTGGAGCGTATCCACGAGATCGAAGCCGTGACGCATCATGATATCATTGCATTCCTGACAAATGTGGCAGAGCATGTAGGTGATGACTCGAAGTATGTCCACAAGGGACTGACATCGAGCGATGTCAAGGATACTGCGATCTGCATGATGATGCGTGATTCTGCGGAGATGATCTTGGAGGATCTGAGGAAGTTCCGTGAGGTTCTGCGCCGCCGTGCTGTCGAATTCAAGCACACGCCGTGCATCGGACGTACCCACGGGATCCATGCCGAGCCGATGACATTCGGATTGAAGCTGGCTCTTTGGAGTGCAGAGATCGAGCGTGATATTGAACGAGTGGAGCATGCAAAGAAAATCGTTTCTGTTGGCAAGCTTTCGGGTGCCGTCGGAACGTATTCCAATATCGATCCTAAAATTGAGGAGATCGTCTGCAAGAAGCTTGGCCTTACGCCAGTCCGTCTTGCAACGCAGGTCATTCAGAGAGACCGCCATGCAGAGTACATGACAACGCTTGCAATCGTGGCAAGCACTTTGGAAAAGATCGCAACCGAGGTTCGCAATCACCAGCGCACGGATATCCGTGAGGCAGAGGAGTATTTCTCTCCGGGACAGAAGGGTTCTTCTGCGATGCCGCACAAACGCAATCCTATCAACTGCGAGCGTATTTCCGGTATGGCACGCTTGGTTCGAGGAAATGCTGTTGCTGCTATGGAGGATATCACGCTTTGGCATGAACGGGATATTTCCCATTCCTCCGTGGAGCGCGTGATTTTGCCGGACAGCACTATCAACGTAGATTATTGCACGAGGAAGCTGACGAATATCATCGACAAGCTTCTGGTTTATCCGGAGGCAATGCTTCATAACCTTAACCGCACGGGCGGCTTGATCTACAGCCAAAGACTCATGCTTGCCGTTGTCAGCAAGGGTGTTTTGCGTGAGGATGCCTACAAGTGGGTTCAGCGCAATGCCATGAAGCGTTGGATGGAAGGGGAAGACTTCAAGACGAATGTTGAGAAGGATCCGGATATCACAAAGCATTTGACGAAGGAGGAAATCGAGAATTGTTTCGACTATCAGTATTTCCTGCGTCATGTAGATATGATTATGGAGCGTTTTGGCCTTTGATTGCTTCATAGGCAAAATGCCTGAATTTCTTGGGCAGCGGCTGCCGTTCGGCGGTGCGCTGCCTCAAGTTTGTGAAGATAGGGAGGGAAACTCTTATGTCAACAGTGGTGATTACAGGTACCCAGTGGGGAGACGAGGGAAAGGGAAAGATCGTTGATTATCTTGCCCAGCAGGCAGAGACGGTAGTACGCTTTCAGGGCGGAAGCAATGCTGGACATACGGTAGCCGTCAATGGCGAGGAGTACAAGCTTCGTTTGCTTCCTTCTGGCATTCTCTACAAGGGAACGCATAACATTATAGCGAATGGTGTTGCTTTTGATCCTGAGGTCATGCTGCAGGAGATGGACGCACTTTCTGCCCGTGGTATTGATGTGTCGGGCATTCGTGTTTCGGATCGCGCACAGGTAGTTCTTCCGTATCATCGTATCATGGACGGCATTGGCGATGAATCACGCGGCAAGGACAAGATCGGCACGACAAAGCGTGGAATCGGTCCGTGCTACATGGACAGGGACAACCGTATCGGTATCCGTGTCTGTGACTTGATGGACAAGGAGGAGTTTGCGGCAAAGCTCAAGAAGAATCTTGCTGCAAAAAACAGGGAACTGCAGGTTCTTTACAACCATGAACCACTCAACTATGAGGAGATTTTGGAGGAATATCTAGGGTATGCAGAGAGGATCCGTCCGTATGTCTGCGATGCCATTACGCTGCTGAACGATGAGATCCGTGCAGGGCGCAGGGTGCTGTTCGAGGGTGCGCAGGCGACCATGCTGGACATCGACTACGGCACATATCCTTATGTTACGGCTTCGCATCCGCTTTCAGGCGGTGTGACGATCGGTGCCGGTGTTGCACCAAAGAAGATCGACAAGGTCGTGGGTGTGGTCAAGGCATACTGCACGAGAGTAGGAGAAGGCCCTTTCCCAACGGAGCAGCTCAACGAAACGGGTGACAAGCTTCGTGATGCAGGGCATGAGTACGGAACGGTCACAGGCCGTCCTCGCCGTACTGGCTGGCTGGATGCCTGTGTTGTTCGCTATGCTGGAATCCTTTCGGGAATCGACTATATGGCGATCACACGCTTGGATATTCTCGATGGCTTTGACGAGATCAAGATGTGCGTTGGCTACAAGCGCAACGGCGAGCTTTTGCCGGGCATTCCGCCTTCCTTGAAGGTGCTTGCCGAGGTAGAGCCTGTCTATGAGACCTTCCAAGGCTGGAAAACGGATATCAGCAAGATCCGTACCTATGAGGAGCTTCCAGAAAATGCGAGAAAATACTTGGAACGCATGGCAGAGGTCACGGGCATTGCACTTGGCATCGTCTCTGTTGGCCCGAACCGTGATGAAACGATCGTCATTGCAAAGGATATCTATTGACAGCGTGAAACTCAGAACATAAGTGCAGATGCTGTTCTGGGGAAAACAGAAGAATGTGTAAGGACGGGCAGGACGTAAGCATCCTGCCCGTTTTTGCATTTCTTGAAGGATCGGTGATGGCTATGCATACTTGTGATAAAGTTTTTGGGAAATATGAAAAATGCTTGTGAAGGGAGCTGAGATGGAAGGAGTGTTTTGGAAATTAAGGGATATGCTTTGCTTGATCAGAATAATTCATGTGGACAATGCTTTATGGCTGTGATACACTAAATTTAGGTTAACACGTTTTGGCGTGCAGTTTTGAAGGGTTTTGCAGTGGGAGTTTCGTTGGTATTTTCAGAAATTTTCTTTCATTTGGAATTGTTGGTTTGCTTGCGGAAAGGAAGTTGTTTTCATGAAAAAAATAGTGTTGCTTTGTGCGTCCGGAATGTCTACGAATATGTTTGTCAAGAAGATGAAGGAAGCTGCCAAGGCATTGGAGTATGAGTGTACGATCTCTGCATTCTCGACAGCCGAGGCAGAAACGGAGGCGGCAGATGCGGATATCATTCTGTTAGGTCCGCAGGTTCGGTTTTCCAAGAGCAGAGTCGAGGCACAGTGTCCCGGCAGGCCAGTGGAGGTTATTGATATGCATGCCTATGGGCGCATGGATGGCAGGACTGTCATGGAACGTGCTATAAAGCTATTGGGCTGAATATGTTTAGGAGTATGGGAGGTATTGTATGGAAGGCGTTGAATTGATTGCGTTTCGGATTATTTCTGCGGTAGGGACTGCTCGCAGTATGTACATCGAAGCCATTCAGAAGGCAAAGGCAGGAGATTTTGAGGCTGCAGAGAGGCTGTTGAAGTCGGGAGAAACCATGTTTCTGGAAGGGCATCATGCTCATGCGGGGCTTCTCCAAAGGGAATCAAGCGGAGGGCTTTATGGGCAGACACAGCTTTTGGTTCTTCATGCAGAGGATCAGCTGATGAGCGCAGAGACCTTCAAGATCGTTGCGAGAGAATTCATTGATGCGTACCAGCGGATTGCTGCATTGGAAAAACCGGATAAGCCGGAAAAACCGGAAGAAGGATAAGGCGTTTTCGCACGGTCTTGAGTGCGTTGCGGCTTGAGTTGTTGTTTGGATGGAAAATGGGGCTGTTGCATGCGTGAGAAATCATTGTATTGTAGTGGTCAAGCTTTTTGGTGGCTGGATAGCGTGATAGATAAAAAGAGTTTACGCCCCTCCCGTTTTTGATGGGAGGGGTTTTTGGAGGGCGTTATAACGAAGTAAAGATGTCCCCCTCTTCAACAGCTTGCTGTAAGTGGGGGAAGCCAAATTTTAACAAGCGGTGAGCATATCTCCCGCTTCGTTGAAACGCAAATTGGAGGGAAAATGCTTATGGCATTTTCTTGAACAATGGCGTTATAACGAAGTAAAGATGTCCCCTTCTTCAACAGCTTGCTGTAAGTGGGCGAAACCAAATTTAACAAGCGGCGAGCAAACTTTCGCTTCGTTGAAACGCTGTCGCAGGAGGATGATGCTTGTTGCATTTTCTTGATGGAGGGCGTTATAATGCAAGAAAGAGGGTGACAGGATGGAACTGACAGAGGAACAAGCGGAGCGAAGAAGGCATATTCTGGAAAAGGTGAAGATGCTTCGCCTGATTGACGACAATTTCATGACGAAGGCATTCGAGGACAGCCCGGAGTGCGTGGAACTTGTCCTGCGAATCCTCATGGGGAAGGAAGACCTCAAAGTTCTTTCCAGCCAAGTGCAGTACGAGGTCAAGAACCTGCAAGGGCAGGGCGTTCGCTTTGACGTTCATGCGCTCTGCGATGGAAAGGAAGTCAACATCGAGATCCAGCGGAGCGACAAAGGAAGCGGCATCAAGCGGGCAAGGCGCAACAGCAGCTACATGGATGCAAACTGCGAGGATGCAGGAGAATACGGGGAGAATCTTCCTGAAACATACGTTATTTTTATCACCGAGAATGACAAGTGGAAGCAAGGCTATCCGCTCTATCATATTGAGCGGTGCATTTTGGAGACAGGAGAAGTCGTGGAGGATGAGGCACATATCATCTACGCCAATGGGACATACCGTGGAGAGGATTCCGTTGGAAAGCTGATGCATGACTTCTTCTGTACAAAAGCAGATGAGATGAACTATGGCGTGCTTGCGCAAAGAGTGCGGCAGCTTAAGGAAACGGAGAAAGGAGAGACGACCATGTGCAGGGCATTTGAAGAAGAACGTGCGGAAGGACGTGCAGAAGGTATCAAGCAGGAACGGGAGAGCAATATTATCAATATGCTGAAGGAAAAGCTGCAGCCAAGCATGGTTGCGAGGATCACGCAGATGACGGTGGAGGAAGTAACGGCACTTGGCAAGCAGGCAGGGGTGCTGTAAAGGAATAGGGGGCTTAACCGCTGGCGAAAGCTGGCGGCTTTTTGTATGTCATGAAAAGCTTTGAGAGTCCAGCAAGTCGGTGGAAGGGGGTGGAATGAAAAAAAATAAAAAAATTTTAAATCAAGGAGGAATAATTTCCCGCCC
>JAZLHW010000084.1:0-36259 GCA_045617105.1 Selenomonadaceae bacterium
AACTGTAATGCTGTTAAAGACAACATTTCCAAGTTTTTTACATAAGTTATCTAGGATACTCAACCTTTTATTATTAAGACCTCTATGAAACAAATAAAAATTTATAATAGAAATTTTTAGATTTTTAGATATAGAGCAAATTAGGACTGGGACTTGTGAGATTAGGTTTTCATCACATGACGTCATAATATTGTATATTTTTTTTACGAGCATTTATGATTACCTCTCTGATAATATGCACTTAGGAATTGTCCGAAAATTTTATTTAGATATTTGCCTTGCCTGCTTGCCAGGGGGCGAATCAGATTTCTGATACGGCCGTTCTTTTCCGTGGTGCCTTATGCAAAAAATTCGTTGTAGCAGCTGACGAGGAACAGCACGATGGAGACCATAAGGGTAACGAAGCTGGCTCTGTTCACGAGCTGCAGCTGGTTTTCGTCCAGCTTAGCATGGCGGCCTGCGTAGGTAAGCCCGAGGGCAGCAGTGAGGCAGATGTACATGATGCGCTTCATGTTATCGAAGTGCTCCCAGCTGACGCAGAGGATGAAAAGCGTAAAGACTATGATAAAGAGCAGGACATAATCCTTTCCTACAGGTTTTTCGTTTTTCTTTTCGGTCGGTTCTTCCTTGGGGTGTATTTTGTTTTGAAGCTTCTTGTATTGTTTCGACATAAAATTTCCTCCCAGTGTTTTTGCTAGGAATATTATTTCATAAGATGCCGAGTGTTTCAAGCTTTTTCTGCTGCAGTGTTCTCTTATCGGTTTCCGGCAGGCTTCAGAAAGCACGGCTTTTCTTGTTTTACGAAGGAATGTGTGGTATAGTTGCCTTCGGTTATCAATGAGAAGGTATCTATTGTGAAGATATCTATTTGCGAAGGAAGGCATTGCTTTGGAGGGAATGGAAGATAGGATAGAGAAGGGCGCACGGAGGTATTATTTGGCTATCGCTGCGCTTTTTATGGGCAGTATGGTTTGCTTCGGTGCGGAGTATTGTGTTCAGCCGATCGTTCCTGTGATCGCAGAGAGCTTTGGCCTCAGCCCAACAAGGGCGAGCATGGCTGTGTCAGCAGGGACACTTGGCATGTCGGCAGCTATGGTGATGATTGCGATCTTTGCGAGACGGTTTCCGAGAAGGAAGGTGATGTCTTGCGGGCTTGCGGGAGCGGCAGTTTTGGCAGTTTGTATTTCTGTCAGCGAGAATTTCCATTTGGTGCTTTTGTGCCGCCTGCTGCAAGGTATTTTGCTGGCAGGTTTTCCTGCTATGGCGATAGCTTATATCAATGAGGAATTTTCTCCTGCCATTATTGGTGCAGTGGTTGGGATCTATGTCGGAGGAAATTCGATTGGCGGCTTGGTCGGAAGAATCCTTTTGAGTACGCTGACGGATCTTTTTTCTTGGCGGTATGCGCTGATGGTGCTGTCTGTCGTTTACTTGGTCATGGCGGTTTTATTCTTTTTCCTTTTGCCGAAGGAAAAATTTCAGCGGAAGGTTCAGCAAAAGGGAACGGGGCTTCGGGAATTTTTCCGTATCCTCCGCAACCGCCGTTTGCTGGCAGTTTATTTTATCGGCATGTCGGTGCTTGGTGTTTTTGTCTGCAATTATAATTTTATTACCTATGTGCTTTTGGCAGAGCCGTACAACCTCAGCCAAACTGCCGTTGGTTTTGTTTATTTGCTGTATCTTTTGGGTACGCTGTCCTCCGCCGTGATGGGGGCAATGACCGATCGGAAGGGGAACGGGCTGGTGGCAGTCGTTTCTTTGCTGATTATGGCAGCCGGCATGATGGTTTCTATGCTGGCACCGCTTTTGGCGAAAATTGCGGGACTTGGCATGATGACCTTTGGATTTTTTGGTGCACATTCGGCGGCGTGCAGCTGGGTGGGAAAGCTGGATCCTGCGGATAAGGCATCGCTTTCTGCTCTTTACATGCTGTTTTATTACTTTGGCGCCAGCGTTTATGGCTCGGCAGGAGGTATCTTTCTTGCAAGCTTTGGTTGGGACGGTATCGTATTTTTTTCGATGGGGATCATCTTTATGGCACTGTGTGCCGCACTTTGGCTGCGGAGGGCAGTTCAGGCAGAAAAAGAGATCCCATAGGATTTTGCAATGGGAATGGGAAGGTTTTGTTTTGTAAACTTTTTTGCAAAAACGATTGCAGGGGAGGACAATGCTTGCTACAATGAATCGTGCAGTAGTGTTTTGACAGGGAGGGACGTTCTTGATGATCAGAGGGCATCGAAGCAAGGAAAAGATCGAGGCTTACTATCGAAGCTTTGTAGAGAATGGCATTTTGGATCCGAACGTGCATCCGTGGGTAGCGTCCTCTTGGAGAAGGAGTCAGGAGCTTGGAATTGCTTCCAATGTGATGAACCTGTCGCATCGTTTTTTGGACAAGGAATTGGAAAGACTTCAGGAAAAGCATGCAGATGCGATTCGTTGCCTTGAGAGCATTTGTGAGGGAATTAAGGATTTTTTTCAGAAATATAGTGTGGGGCTTTTTTTGCTGGACGCAGATTGTGTGGTGCTGAAGGGGTATGCCCAGCCATTTTATCGAGTGCCTGCCAGTGAGATGGAGGGCGTGCGTATTGGAATGGAGGAGATCGGTACCTCAAGCATCAGCATTGCATTGGAACAAAAGGCTCCCTTTTGGCTGTTTGGGCCTGAGATGTGGGTAAGGGAATGCCAGTGCGGTGATTCCTGTTCCGTACCGGTTTCCGCAGGTGGGAAATGCCGATATCTTATTTCTATGGTTTCAACGGGACAGGGAGATATGCCGCAGGATGCGTTGATATCGCTTCTCCTTACGATGCGTACCTCTATGGAGAAGCATTTGGAGGATACCCTTTTGCTTCGGGCGAAGGAAGCGATTCTAAGTGCAACGCCATTTGCTGCTTATCATGTGATGTCCGGTGGTGAAGTCGCTTATGCCAATCAGATGGGAAGGACTCGTTTGGAACAGTTTGGCGAAGTGGCCGGTGAGCCGGCGAATCTGAAAAACGTTATTATGAATTATAAGCATACGCCGATAAACAAGGGGTTTCGCGGAATTCCTTCCTACAATAGGGAAGTGACATGGATCACCCAGTCCAAGACCTATGAGGATATTATGACGGTAGTTCCTCTCGAACATGATGGGATGCAGGGGGTAAAGAGCGTGGCTGTGGTGTCTATGCCAATCGAGGAGCTTCGTACATTGGTGGCACATGCGGCAGGATATACGGCAAAGTACACGCTGGGTTCCATGGTGGGCGAAGGAATGAATTTCGCAAGCGTTCGGGACAAGGCGGCGCGTGTGGCAAAGAACAGGAATCATGTCCTGATTCAAGGAGAGGCCGGCACAGGCAAACAGCGTATGGCACATGGAATCCATCAGGCAAGTCCTCGTGCGGCAGGTCCCTTGATCTCCCTTCGCTGCGGTGATGTTACGCCTGAGCGTCTGGAGCAGGAGCTTTTTGGAGCTGTGCTTACGCAGGAGAACAGCCAGCAGGGAAGGCTGGAGCTTGCTTCTGGCGGCACCTTGTTTTTAGATGAGGTGGAAAAAATGCCCAGAGCCATTGCGGACAAGCTGGCAAAGATCTTGCTTTCCGGCAAGACAAGACGGAATGGGGAACGCGTGGAGCGTGCTGTGGATGTACGCATCATTGCGGCATGTGACAGCGATTTAAAGCGGCTGATGGAGAGAGACCTTTTTTCCAAGGATTTGTATGATGTGGTTTCTAAAAGCGTGATTCGTATGCCGTCGCTTCGCAGCAGGCGGGAGGATATTCCCCGTCTTGCCGTGCATATCGTTTCGGAGCTTGCGGAACAGCATCAGATGGCAGCCAAGGAGATCCTTCCGGAGACGATCGAAATGCTGAAGGACTATGATTGGCCGGGGAATATCAAGCAGCTGCAAAATGTTTTGGAGTATGCTTTTTTCCATACCTTGGATACGGCGATCCGTCCAGCAGATGTCAATGTTATGGGGGACGTGAAGCCGGATAACAAGTGGAAGGAGAATCGCGAGGTGTTCTTGAAGGCGTGGAAAGCAGCCGGCGGAAACGTGACGAGGTTGGCAAGCCTTTTGGATGTGAGCCGTGTGACGCTCTACCGTTACTTGAAAAAATATGGATTGGAAAAGAAATAGATTGAGGAATCTGCAAGCAAAGGAGAATGGTCGTGCGTTTGAGAAGAAAGCCGTGGGTGGATGAAGCCATTCATGCATACGATGCATTTGTGATTTCCAAGGATCAGCCTCTGGGAGAGGAAAAGAAGGGAGGCTGGAACCGTTTGTTTGGACGTGAGGCAGCTCTCCATGTGGAGCTTGGCACGGGCAAGGGCGATTTTATCAGCCAACTGGCAGAGCGATGCCCAGAGGTGAATTTTATCGGCATTGAGGCACAGCAGGATGTGCTTTACTCTGCGGCGAAGAAGATTGCGGCGAGGGAGCTTCCGAATGTGAGGCTGCTGGTCTTTGATATCAACCATATTGAAAACATTTTTGCACATGGCGAGGTGGATAGGTTCTATATCAATTTCTGCGATCCGTGGCCGAAGAAACGCCATGCGAAGCGAAGGCTGACGCATGTTGGATTTCTTGAAAAGTACCGCAGGCTTTTGAAACCGTCGGGAGAGCTTCATTTCAAGACGGATAACCGGCCGTTGTTTGATTTTTCCTTGGAACAGTTTGAGGAGGCAGGACTTGCGGTGCGGGATGTTTCCTTTGACCTTCATGCGGAGAACCGATCGGATAATATCATGACGGAGTACGAACGGAAATTCAGCGGATTTGGGGAAAAGATCAACCGCTGCGAGGTTGTTTTTCCATGAGGAGGAACGTGCATGATCGTTAGGAAAAAATTCTGGAACAGTGATGTTGAGGCATTGCTCGCTATAACGGGAATTCTCATTGTGATAGGAATGGTCAATGTGTTCAGTTCCAGCTTCATTTTGGCAGAGACTGATTTTGCAACACCATACTTTTTTTTGAAAAAACAGGCAATCAACGTGGCCGTCGGATTGGTGGTTTTTCTGATCTGCTTGCGGGTGGACTATCACTGGTGGAAAAAGAAAATGTCCCTTTTGACGATCCTCATGATCGTTCTTTTGATAGTGGTTTTGGCGGTTGGTGTCGTCGTCAATGGCTCTAGGCGATGGCTTCCGGTTATTTCCATGCAGCCGTCTGAGATGGCGAAGCTGGTTGGGATCCTGCTGGAGGCGGCTTATTTGTCAGCCGTTGCCAAAAAGGGGAAGAAGATTACGCCAGTTAATGTGCCGTTCATCTTAATTATTGTCATGGCGGCGCTGGTCGAGATGGAGCCGGACATGGGAACGGCTGCCATTATTTTGGGTGTTCCGTTTTTGATGATGGTTCTTGCAGGTCTGCCGATGAAGTTTGTAGGGTGGAGTGCAGCGATAATGGCTGTGGCGGTTGCTGTTCTGTGCGTCATCCAGCCTTATCGACTGGTGCGTATAACTTCCTTTATGGATCCTTGGGCAGATCCCCAGAACACGGGATACCAGCTGGTGCAATCCTTGTCTGCAATTGGCTCCGGAGAGGTGTGGGGCATGGGGCTTGGTGTTGGCGTGAGCAAGTACGAGTACCTTCCTGAGGCGCATACGGACTTTGCGTTTGCTATTTTTTGCCAGGAAAACGGATTTGTTGGAGCGCTTCTTGTCTTTATCTTGTTTGGCATTTTTGTGGTCTATGCTATGCGTGTAGCCAATCGGGCGCAGGACTTTTATGGAGAGATCTTAGCATTGGGGATCCTTATCCTGATCGTTGGCCAAGCGATTGCAAACCTGTTCATGGTAGCAGGCATGTTTCCTGTGGTTGGCATTCCGCTTCCCTTTATCAGCTATGGAGGCACGTCACTTATGGTTACCATGGGGGCGGTTGGCATTCTTTTGAATATAGGATTGCATGGGGAACGCAGGGAAAGCAAGATTTCCTCGGGAACGCAGGTGAAGCAGGAAGCTCCATCTTTGCGTTTGGTAAAAAAATAGAAAATGGCCGGAGATAGAATGAAACGGGAGGCGTCCATTGGACAGCCTCCCGTTTGTTTCCTGTTTATGAGTTTTTCTTTTTCTTTCGCTCTTTTGCATTTTTTTCTTTTGCCTGCTGTTTCTTGTCAAGCTCCTTTTGCTGTTTTTGCTTGGCGTATTCCACACCCATGCCCATGAGGAAATGCTTGAATGCCATCATAGGATGCGAGAAGAACATGCTGCGCTGCGTGGAATTCATGATGCTTAGAAATTCCTTGGTCTGTGCTGTTCCAAAGCAAGGACGGTCACAGCGGTCGCAGATTGGTTTTGTGATACCGTAGGGACAGCGGTTCATCTTTGTCATAACCGTTGCCAGAAGCGCCGTGCATTTTGGGCAGAGAGTTCCTTTTTCGGTATTGTGGTGCTTGTTGCAGTAAAGCCCAAAGGTTTTTTTGATATTTTTCTTCTCGTTAGGAATGTTGTTCTTGATTTCCGCAGGCTTGCGTTTTGGTAGAAATTTTGAAAAGAATCCCATGTAAACCACCCTTTATAATAATGCTTATTGATCAACGAATGTTTGTGCGTTTTTGAGTGACACATAATCATTATAACGCCCGCAATCAAGAAAATGCAACAAGCATTTTCTTTCTGTGATGCGTTTCAACGAAGCTGGCGGTGCCGGAAATTGCTCTGCCTTTGCCTATTTTCTTTTGGCGACCGTCTGAAAATTTCCTTGACAATGCAATGTGTTTAGTTTTCTTAGTGAATTTTGATTTTCTTTTTATATGAAAAAGAGGAAATTGGAATTTTTTGGTGAAATATATACATGAGAAAGCTTCATGCACTGGGAGCGTCTTGATAGGCGGGCAGAAGGTGCGTACAAGGATTTTTTGGAAAGGATAGTGAGGAAGATGGCTGGCAAAATCAAGAACTGCCCAGTTTGCGGAAAGCTTTATGCGGAGATGGGCAGGAAAATGTGTCCGGATTGCTATGAAAAGTATCAGGAAAAGGAACATGAGGTTCTGGAATATGTGAGGGATCATAAGGGTGCCAAGATAACGGAGATCGTGGAGGCAACCGGTGCATCGGAGAAGATGATCAATCGAATGATCCGTGAGGGACGTTTTGAGCAAGTGGGCGTAAGAGTAGGGTATCCGTGCGAGAAATGCGGAACGATGATCTATACGGGCAAGATATGCATGACCTGCCAAGAAAAGATTCGTGACGAGCTTCAGGCAACGCAGGCAAAGGTAGTGGCAAAGGCTGCTGCTCCGAGCAAGCCGGCCAGCAAAAAGGGCGGAATGTACACGACAAGGAACTTCTAAACATATCGGCAAAATGCCGATAAGGGGAGAAAAACAGGGGTTTTACAGAAAACAGAAGATAAGCGTGGAAAATTTTTAAGAGCAAGAGTTAAGTCTCTTGCTTTTTTTTTCGATAAATGGTTAGAAGGATAGGGAAGTCCTGTTGAAATCGAGCAAGGAATGGCAGCAAAAATCAGGAAAATGAGTGGGTGGTGAGGATCATGCATATCAATAGCAATATACAAGCAATAGCAGGAGCATATACAGTAAATACATCACATTCCGTGAAACGTATGTCTGCAATGGGCAGGACAGACGTAAGGGATGAAGTACATATTTCCACTGATGGGCAGAGCTTCAGCAGTATGCTGAAGAAGCTGAAGGGAATGGATGATGTGCGTCCAGACAAGGTGGAATTTTACACGAAGGCGATCGAGGATGGGGCATATGACGTTTCCTCGGCAAATATCGCAAGCAGGATGCTTGGCTTTCCAATCGGCTATTGATGGAGGACACTATGTGGCAGGAATTCATGGGGATCTTGCAGCAGATGGTTTCCATTTATGAGGAACTGGAGACCTTGGGCAGGAAAAAACGAGAGCATCTTGTGGTGCTGAATCTTGCGGCACTGGACAAGATCTTGGAGAAGGAGAACGTTTGTGCAAGGAAAATTGCCGGACTGGAAAAGGAAAGGCAGAAGGTTTTCTTGAAACTGGCGTGTGCAGAAAAACGGCTGCGTCCCGATATGAAGATGCGTGATATGCTGGATCTTGTTCCTGCTGACCTGCAGGAACGGTTCTCATCTCTGCAGGAAGCCTTGACCTCGGCAGTCGATCGGGTGAAGAAAGATGAGAAGGAAACCTCCCTTCTGGTGCATGGTGCGTTGGATGCTGTCAATATTCAGCTGAACCGCATTGGCGGGACAAGGGTAGAGCCTGCCTATGGGAGCAGTGGACAGGATGTCGTGTCACATCGAAAAAATTTTGAGTTTCGTGCATAACGTAAGGGATCGTTGGAAGTAGAATACCGGCGTTCCCAAGACAGATATGGGGATATTGCAATGAAGGATGCTGTCAAGGTTATTCGGAGAGAAATGCTTTTGCTCTGTCAGCTGGGCAAGGTTATGGATGGATTGAATGAGGCACTGCTTCGGCGGGCGGATGCGGCAGGTGTGAAGGATTCCGTGAAGCAGATGGAGGCATTGCTGTCTGAGCTGGGACAAGTGGAAAAAGATCAGCGACAGTTTTTGGAGACGAAGCCGCAGGACGATATGCATGGCTTTGTGAAGGCGCAGCCCGCTTCTCAGGAAAAAGATGCGGTCGTGCGCCTTCTTTTGCAGGTGGACCGCCTGCAAAAGGATTTAAAGAAGAAACGTGCGGAAATAGAGAAGCTGTTAAAGAACGGAAAAAAATTCGTGGATTATAATATAAACGTGATGAATCAGACGCAGGCAGGGAGTATTTACGGGCCTCCGGGAGGCTCGTCCGTGGAGCTGATGCGGGGCAGAAAGATGTTCGAGGCAGATGTCTGAAGGGTTCATTCGCAGTAAGGGAAATGAGGGAGAAAAATGAGTTCAACGTTTGGAGGATTCAATACAGTAGTGCGAGGAATCGCAGGCAATCAGCTTTCACTGAATACGGTAGGGCATAACCTGTCGAATGCGGCAACGGAGGGATATTCCAGGCAGAGTGTAAATCTCATATCGGTGAGCGGGCAAAAGGTCTCGACGGCTTATGGCGAAGCTATTTTAGGAAACGGTGTGGATTCCATGTCCATTACACGGGCGCGAAATATCTATGCAGATCGCCAGTATTGGGATGAAAGCTCTACGAAAAGCTATTATGAGACTACACAGGTGAATTATGACAAGCTGGAATCCATTTTCAACGATACGGACAAGACCGGTCTCAAGCAGGCAATGGAGGAATTTTACCAGTCTTGGGTATCGCTTTCCAATGCGGCAAGCGATGGCCCGACCCGCACGACTGTCGTAGAAAAAGGTACGACGGTGATTGACCGTTTGCAGACGGCTGTGGCGCAGCTTCAGGATCAGATCGTTGCAAATTACAAGGACTTGCAGAATTATACACAAAAGACGAACGAGCTTGCGGGACAGGTGGTACTGCTTAACCGCAATATCATGATGGCGGAGTCGAGCGGCGGATCGGCAAATGACCTTCGGGATCAGAGAGATGCCGTTATAGATGAGCTTTCACAGTATGTAGACGTGACGATTTATGAGGATGACAGGGGCATGTATTCCGTTGTTTCCAATGGAGTCTCCTTGGTGAACGGGACCAGCAAACTGACCCTGAAGATATCCGATCCTATCAATAATGTGGAATACGGTGTTACCGATTATAACGTGGAAATCGTGGAATCTGGCATCAACTTCCGCTCAGAAAGCGGAAAAATGCGGGCTTTGGCGGATACGATCGCAGAGGACAAGGGCTATATTGATAATATGGTCGATATAGCGGCAACCTTGCTGACGACCTTTAATGAGCAGCATCAGAGAGGTGCCGGTGTGGACGAGGCTCGCACGGGAGGGATCAACTTCTTCGGAGATGGGCAGATGACCTACCGATGGGACAATGACAAGCAGTGCGTCATGGCTGTGCCGACCAAGATTTCCCAAACGGCAGTGCCGGATCCTGCGGACAGCAAAATTACGAATTACACGATAACCAAGACCTTTGATACAGCAAAGGAAGATAGGATATCGGGCGTTTCCATAGTCAACGAGCTTTGCATATCGAGGCAGATCTCGGAGGTGGGAGGCCAGTTCAAGATCGCTGCCAGCACGATTGAAAACTTGATGGCACCGATCGTATCGGGAAATACAGAAACTTATACCTATACATCAGATGATCTGGGCGGTACCGGTGACGGTACGAATGCCGTCGACATCAGCCTCTTGTTCAATACGGCACAGGAATCGACGAAGATTCCAACGAATACAAGAGCGATTGGAACGGTGTCACTGAACAACTATTATCAGGCAGTCATGTCCAAGCTGGGAGCAGATTCGGAAGCTATGGATACCAAGGCAGAGGCACAGGACAAGCTGATCACGCAGATCACGACATGGCGTTCGGAAACGGCAGGTGTTGACTGGAACGAGGAGCTGACGCACATGATCATGTTCCAGCAGGGCTACAGTGCATGCTCACGCTGCCTGACAACGATGGACGAGATGCTGGACAAGCTGATCAACGGCACAGGCACGGTAGGCAGGTAATTTCGGAAAGGGACAGGGGGAAGAAAGATGGCAGTACGCGTAGCAAGCACGCAGATGGTATATGGGTATCAGCATTCACTGAATACAGCAAACAATTTGCAGGAGGATCTCCTTCAGCAGGGCGATGGAAGCAAATTGCATAATCCATCGGACAACTCAGTGGATTATACGAAATATATGCGGTATATGACATCTGCCAATGAGAACGATCAGTACCAAAAGAATGTCAAGGCTGCAATTTCTTGGATGAAGCAGTCGGATGCGGCGATGGTCAACATGACGGATATCATGCAGACCTTCATGGAAAAAACAACGGCTGCTGCGAACGATACGAACAATGTGGATGACTTTGCGGCAATTTCCAAGGAAATGCTGGCAGAGATTCAGGAGCTGGTATCCCTCGGCAATACGCAGCAGGGGGACCGTTACGTTTTTGCAGGGCAATCGGATACGACACAGCCGTTTTCCATTTCCACAGACCTGATCCAGCGCGGCTTGACCAAGACACTGGACGAGAATCAGGCACGTTTTTTTACGACAGCGGATTCGTCGGGCGTGCTTTCCCAGATGCTGGAGCTTAAGGATGATGCAGGGGAAACGTATTACCTCAGCACGACAACAGGCAAGGTATATACAAAGCAGTTCATGGATTCCGGATACAAGGATGTTTTGGCAACGGGTGCGACCAAGGTGCGTGATCAGGATGCTGTCGGAACTGTGGCGGATTTTGCGTCCGGGACGAAAAAGGTATCAGATTATTTCAAGAATACGGGAGAGATCAAGGATCTTGCAAGCAGCCTCTCTATGACGACTGCGAGCGGAGAGGTGAACTTGAAATTTGCTACGTTGGGGCAGCAGGTCGTTACCTTTGTAGGAGATGAGAAATATATTTCTATGGTCAAGCAGAATGGGACGACAGATCCTTCCTCTGACACAGTCAATGCAACGGCGCAGGAGCTTTTTGGCTCGGATATTTTTGATGATGCAAATTCCGGCAACAGGGTATCGGGATCGGCTATGCTGAACAATTTGCTCACGGTCTGCGCAAAGACCAAAGCAATGGACACGAGCTGGCTTTCTTCGGACGGAATGACGATTTCGGATAAGACACATGCAACGACGATCAATGCAGAAACGAAAATGGGAGCGCGCAACCAGCTGTATTCGGCAGTTTCGACCATGCTGGACAATCAGGCAGAGATCATCACGGCAGATATTACGGAGGTCAGTGCTGCGGACGTGGCAAAGCTTTCCGTGAACTTGATGGAAGCACAGACAGTATTCAACCTCATGCTGTCCTTCGGTTCCCGTATTTTGCCGCAGTCCTTGGCAGATTATCTGCACTGAGGATCGGCAGCTGATGGATTTTTTCGTGTCGTTCTGGTAAAATGTGGATAGCGGGAAAATTCGGAATTCTTTTGGAAAGGGGGGCTTGCGATGGAGATACCTCGCTTGAACATACGGCATACATTGCCTCAGATCGGAATCAATATGCACCTTGGCAAGCTGGAAACGACACCGATCCAGCCAGTGTATCACGGGACCTTTAAGCAGGCGAGATGCAATCAGGGTGTGACCCTTTCCAAATTGGAGATCGATTCCTACCCAAGCCGCAAGGCTTACGGCCATTTGAGCGATGATGACTTTGCCAAAAAGTATGGGCAGCAGGGCTTCGCAGACTTGAAAAAGACCACGTCAGCACATACGCAGCAGGCGTGGGACAATATCGACAATGCCGCAAAGCCGGGGAGCGGCAGGCCGATGAACATTTATGACCAAAAGCTTGCTGAGGAGATCAACAAGCAGCAGTACATGGCAACACAGATCATACCGGATCCCATTATCCATTTTACCCCGTGCCAAGTGAAGGGTGACATGGACTTGGCGAAGGAGACTACGGACATTGAGGTACAGCCCAAGGCGGAGTCACACTTTACGCCGGGGCAGGTGGAGACCTACCTGAAGCAGAAAGGGGACATTCAACGCTGGGTGTCGCAAGGCAGCTACGATATTTACGCTTAGATTTCCTTGGAGGCTTCTTGTGTTTGCTAGGAAAAAATACATGAAAACTGGAGGGGAGTTTTGATGCAGAAACTCAGTACCGTAAGATTTGGTGAGATCGAAGTGAAGGAATCGGAGATCGTTCATTTTGAAAATGGGATACCTGCTTTTGAGCAAGAGCATGAGTTTGTGATCATTCCTTACGAAAAGGAAAGCCCGTATGTGTTCCTGCAATCTATGCAGACGGCTGATCTGGCATTCTTGATGACAAATCCGTTCCTGTTCTTTCCGGAGTATGAGTTTGAACTGGAGGATGCGGTTCAGGAAAATCTCGGAATTACCAAACAGGAGGATCTGTGTATCTATGTTTTGCTGACGATTCCAGCCGGCAAGGTCAGCGAAATGACAGCAAATCTGATGGCTCCCATCGTTATTCATGTTGAGAACCACAAGGCAAGCCAGGTAGTGCTGGAACGCAGCCACTACACAACGAAGCACAGGCTTTTTCCTGAAGTGAAGGAGGGTGCGTGATGCTCGTTCTGACTAGAAAGCCACGTCAGCAGATCATGATAGGGGACAATATCGTGATCAATGTTGTGGAGGTACAGGGAGACAATGTGCGCATTGCCATTGAAGCCCCAAGGGAAGTGAAGATTTATCGGGGTGAGATCTATCGGGAGATTCAGGAGGAGAACCAAAAGGCAGCTGCTTTAGTGCCGAAGGAACTGGATCTCAGTCAGGCTCTTCCACGCTGAAGCGGGATGCGGAGCGTTTTGGAGGGAGTTTCGTTAGGGAAAACAAGACATATCTATGGAGGGATTATTATGGTAGGCAAAATCGGCGATATGGTGTCTGCAGCAGTTGTGATCGGGGCAACCGAGCGGGCAGGCAGTGCCAGCACGGAAAATACGCAGAGCATGAACGCAGAGAATTACACAAGGGCAGAGAACGCAAATGAAGTGGATCTTCGGAAGATCGAGGAAAGCAGCGACGCAGATGCTGCCCAAGATGAAGAGCAGGATGAGGAACCCATGAGTGAGGAATCCGTCAGCCTCATGACAGATGAGCTGAATGAGCTGATGAGCCGCATCAACTGCAACCTCCACTTCAAGTACCACAAGGAGGTCAACATGCTTTCCGTCAAGATGATCGACAAGGGGACAGGGGAGCTGATCAAGGAAGTGCCGCCTGAGAAAATGATCAAGCACATGATCAAGGCGCAGGAGTGGCTGGGAGCGTTCCTGGACAAGAAAGGGTGATCCGTGATGGCAGGAATGGCATGCGGGCTTTCAGGCTTCGGCATGGGTAGGATAATTTTACTGGCAGGAAAGGTTAGGGTGAAATAGATGGCTGTGAATGGTATCTACGGCTTGTCCGGTTCCGGCATGGACATTGATTCGATGGTCAAGGTCGGTATGCTGACGAAGCAGAACCAGTATGACAAGATGTACAAGACAAACACGAAAAACGAGTGGATGAAGGAAGCATACAGCAATGTATACAGTGACATGAACAAGTTTGCTATGACCACGTTGTCGGACTTCAAGATGTCGTCCTTTACAAGCCCGATGACGGTCAGCACGTCCAATTCTGGAGTAGTGACGGCAACGGCAAATGCTGATGCTGCACAGATGGCACATACGGTGGAGGTCGAGAGCCTTGCATCGAATGCCTACCTGATGACGACAGACCATGTACAGCGGGCAAAAGAAAATGCGGTTGGTTTTTCTTTGAAGGACGTGATCTTTAGCGAGACGGAGCAGGCAGAACTGCTTGCAAAGATCAATTCAGGGGAACTTGACGGAGATGAAACGGCGGTCAGCTTTCATGTTTCCTTGGGCGAGAACGCAACGGCTTCCTTGGATGCTGAGGGGAATCCTATGCCGACGGAAACAACGCTCTCTTTCAGCTACAAGGATCTGCTTACCAGTGAACAGACACTGAATGATCTGGCAGATGTTTTCAATCAGAGCGGGATCGGGCTGAAGGCATCTTATGATGCAACGAATGACTCATTTTCCATTTACCAGAAAAATGGCGGCAGCAACAACCAGATCGTGCTTACGCTGAACGATACGGATTCGGATGATGTGAAGGGGTATGCGGCAAAGCTTCTGGACAACCTGCATTTGGGCAAGGTGACGCAGACATCAACAACGACCGGCTTATCAAGTGTGATCTCAGATCCTTTGACGGTTGCTGGCGGCATCAAGGCGGAAGGTACGGATGGCTTGGTGAAGGTCGACGGCAAGGAGTACAAGACGGCAACAAGCAAGATATCTGTCGGCAATGTCCAGTATTCACTGCTTGCTACGGGGAAATCTACCGTCAATATTTCGCAGGATACGGACAAGCTGGTAGACAACGTGAAGACCTTTGTTGAGGAATACAACAAGATGATGGATTCCTTGATCGCCAAGTACAACGAGACGCAGTACAAGGACTATGGCGTGCTGACGAAGGCTCAGGAAGAGGGAATGACGCAGGAGCAGATCACGAAGTGGAATGAGAAGGCAAAATCCGGTCTCCTGTACCACGACCAGAGACTGAGCAAGCTGATGACGCAGATCCGTGAGGCTTTCTATACGCCGGTGGAGGGTACGGGAAGCCATTACAATACGATGATGTCCATCGGTATCAGTTCGTCTACGGATCAGGGACATATCAAGCTGGACGAGGACAAGCTGAGGAAGGCCTTGGCGGCAGATCCGGATTGCGTCAGGAAGATCTTTGCTTCTACAGGTGATGTGAATGTCAATGGGAAGCTGGAAACGGATTATTCCAGAGAGGGTGTGCTGAACCGTATGCAGGACAAGATCTTCAGCAATCTGAAGGATCTGAAATCCTATGCCGGCGAGAGTTCCAGCGCAGAAGATGGCAGTGCGCTCGGCAAGATGATCATGGACATGCGTACGAAGATGAGCGACTTCAAGACGATGATGAACGCCTATGAGACGAAGCTTTATGCGAAGTACGATGCTATGGAGCAGGCGATAGCCCGCATGAGCGGAATGTACAACTACATTATGGGCGGCAACTAATGTGCGGCTGGTCTAGGGAGGACAAAGGATGGTAAACGCAGCAGAAGCCTACAAAAGGCAGCAGATCATGACGGCGACTCCGGAAGCATTGACGCTGATGCTTTACAATGGATGCCTTAAATTCATTACGGAAGGCATGGAATATGTTGAAAAGAAGGATTACGAGCAGGCAAATATCACCCTTCAAAAAGCGCAGAACATTATTTCGGAGTTCCGTGTGACGCTGAAAATGGAATATGACATTGCAAAGCAGTTGATGCCGCTTTACAACTATACTTATGATCGTTTGGTGGAAGGCAACATGAAGAGCGATCTCAAGCAGCTGCAGGAGGCATACAGCATTATCAAGGAGCTTCGGGATGCATGGGTGCTTGCTATGAAGAAGGCACGTCAGGAGCAGGGGACGAGGAACGTGCAGGGGAACAGCTATGTCGGATGATGCAATGAAGAAGGCAAAGGCAAACTGGGAGCTTTACTACACGCTGACAAAGGAGATGCTGAAGTATATCGAGGCTGCTGACATCGAGCAGTTTTTGGAGATAGAGAGGCAGAGAGCGGTCATTGTGGAGAGGATGAAGGAGCTTCCGGAGACAGAAGCCTATCGAAAAACGGAGGAATGCAGGGAGCTGGTTCAAAAGATCCAGCCCCTTGATATGCAGGTACTCTACAAGGCAAAGACATGGCTCAACAAGAGCCGCCGCCAAAATGCGACAGTACATTCCTATGATCTGCAGCACATCAACCCCATCGGAAATATTTTAAACAGAAAATACTGAAAACGCTTAAGGAAAGCAGAATATCTCCGATATATAGGTAACAGGCGGGAGAGCTTAGGAAAAGCGAAAAGAAAAGTAAAAAAACTAAAAAAACTAAAAAAACCGCTTAACAAAAAGGAAAATACTCCGATATATGAGTATAAGGTTCTCAAAGGTAATCAGCAGGCTTCTTGGAAGTTCAGGGATGGTCAGCTAGCAGCCGGACAGGGGCGGACATCAGCTTGCTATTATAAAGTCAGTAACGGTCAAGGAAGGCCGTTAGAAAATATTAACAACTGTTTATCAGGGAGGAATTTATCATGGCAATGGTAGTAAAGAACAACATGGCTGCAGTCAGCACACTGAACACTTTGAACAAGAACTCCAGCGCATTGACGAAGAGCTTGGCAAAGGTATCTTCCGGCATGAAGGTCAACAATGCAGCAGATGATGCTTCCGGTTATGCGATTTCCGAGCGTATGCGCGTTCAGATCCGTTCCTTGGATCAGGCAAACCAGAACACGCAGAACGGCAACAGCATGATGAAGGTTGCAGAGGGCGCTGTTTCCAGCACGGTCGAGATTCTCAAGACCTTGAAGGAAAAGGTTATCAATGCAGCTAACGACACCAATACGGATTCTGACCGTGCTCAGATTCAGAAGGAACTTGACCAGAGCATTGACCAGATCAATGACAATGCAAACATCACTTACAACGGCAAGTACCTTGTGGATGGTTCCCACAACAACAAGATTACGGCTACTTGCACGGCACTCACAAACGAGAGCATGTTCTCCTCTACGACGAGTGGTTCTGCATTGACAACCCTGAAGAGCCGCAGCGGTGAGTCCCTCAATATCCACAGCACGGATAATGTGACGATTTCCTTCGTAAAGCAGGGCAGGACTTACACGACGACGTTCTCAATTGGTACCTGCACGTTGCAGAATGTTGTGGATGCTTCTTCAACAGGCAAGTGTGGCACGGAGACTCTTAGCACTGCAGCTCTTGTGCTTACACAGACTGGTTCGCTCATTGGCAAGGATGGTTCTGGCAACTCTGTTTATACGGCAGACAATGGCCCGGCAGTGACGATTGCAGCAGCTGGCACTGGCACGAACAACCAGATCTCCGGTATCACGATCAGCATCACGAACAATCAGGGTGCAATCAACAAGTCCGCAAACGCAGCTTTGGATGCATTTGAGGAGAAGATTCGTGCACAGAACACTTCGGATGACAATGCTATCGTCCTGCAGGTTGGCACGAAGGCAAATCAGGCAATCAAGATCGGCTTGACGGATATGCGTGCTGAGGCACTCGGTCTCAAGGGTACGGATGGTTCCACCCTCAACATCGCTACGCAGAAGAATGCAAATGCTGCTATCAACGTTCTTGACAGCGCAATCCAGAAGGCTCTTGACCAGCAGACGACGATCGGTTCTGTAGAAAGCCGCTTGAGCTACACGAGCAGCAACTTGACGACAGCTTCCGAGAACGTTCAGGCTGCAGAGTCCACGATTCGCGATGCAGACATGGCAAAGGAAATGACGGAATACACGAAGAACAACGTTCTTCTTCAGGCAGCTCAGTCGATGCTGTCTCAGGCAAACCAGAACAGTTCTGCTGTACTCAGCTTGCTCCAGTAATCCGTTTCGTTTCGTACAAGGTTACTACCAAACCCCTCTCCTTTGGGAGAGGGGTTTTTCTTGAATAAAAATGAGAAAGGGACGTTCCTATGAAAATTACTGCCTGCTATATTACGAAGAACGAAGAAGAGAACCTGCCAAGCTCCTTGGAATCCATACGGGAGGTGGCAGATGAAATCATCGTAGTAGATACCGGCTCGGTGGACAGGACGGTGGAGATTGCGCAATCGTATGGGGCAGCAGTTTACCATCTTCCCTGGCAGGATGATTTTTCGGAGCCGAGAAATGCTGCCTTGGAATATGCGGGCAGAGACTGGATCTTGTTTCTGGATGCAGATGAATCTTTCCTGCATGTGGAGAATCTGCGCGAGAAGATGGAACGGATGATAGAGGAAAAGCCTTTGGTGGAGGCTTGGCTTTTTCCTTTTTTTCATGTGGACAGGAAGAATTTGGAGCGTGTACAAAGCAGGTCATATCATCCGAGATTGTTTCGGAACCGAAAGGACATACGCTATCATGGGCGTATCCATGAGAATATCCGAAAGGATGGCGGAAAGCTGGAGCTGGGATATGCGAGTGAAGCATTGGCGATACGGCATACGGGGTATTCTGCTGTGCTGTCCAAGGAAAAGGCATTGCGAAATTTGCGGATTTTGGAACAAGAGATAGAACAGTACGGCAAGCAGCCCGGTTATGACTATTATTTAGCAGACTGCTATTATTCGTTGGAACGCTACGAGGAGGCACTTTCCTGTGCAAGGCGCCAAGCAGCAGGAGATGTACGGATGATCGGCCATGAGAGCCATGCGCATCATCTTGCCTTGGAATGCATGAGAAAGCTAAAGACACCGCTTGACGAGCAGCTGGCGTGGGTGGAGCAGGCGAAGGAGGAGTATCCCTTGCTGCCGGACTATTATGCGGAACGTGGGATGCTCCTGAGCAGCATGGGACGGCTGGAGGAAGCAGAGAAGGAATTCTTGGAGGCATTGCTTCGCTACGAGGGAAAGGAATATCCCCCCTGCCAAGGGAGTATTTTTACGGAGCAGGTGGCGGCGAGAGCGAGTGTAAGGCTTGGTGAGATCGCTTCCCGTCTTGGAAAGAGGGAGGAAGCGAAGCAGTATTTTGCAATAGCGGGGAGGTATGATGCTTTGGATGGGGAAGTAGCTAGGAAAAGGAAGGAATGTCTTGGCGTAGAACGGAGAGCGGACGGGATCCGGATCTCTGCTTGCTATATGGTGAAGAACGAGGCGGACAATCTCAAGCGCTCTATCGAGAGCATCAGGGAGGAAGTCGATGAGATCATCGTGGTAGATACCGGCTCGACGGACGGGACTGCAGAGATTGCACGCTCGTATGGGGCAGAGGTTTATTTTCTTCCTTGGACGGACGATTTTTCTGCACCGAGGAATGAGGCACTTTCTCATGTCACGGGAGACTGGATCATTTTTCTGGATGCAGATGAATATTTTACGGAGGAAACGAAGGGGAATCTCCGCAAGGTCGTTGCATCAGAAAAAAAGGGAAACCTCTTGCTTGTTCCTGCCGAACAATATGACAGCACGACTGGACAACGGCAGATCGTCATTTATTCGCCGAGGATTCTGCGATGGCAGGAGGGGCTGCATTATGTTGGCAGGATCCATGAGGAGATCCGTGCTTGCGGCCGCGTTGTGTTGCCGGTATGCCAGTTGGAGCCTGCGGACTTGAAATTGATCCATACGGGATATTCCAGCTCGCTGACGCAGGTAAAGGCAGAACGGAACTTGAAAATTTTGTTGCAGGAGCTGGAGAACACGGACGATGAGGAGCGGCGCAATCGGCTCTATATGTATTTGGCAGAGACCTATGCAGGCTTGGACAAGAAAGAACTGGCAAAGTATTATGCGAGGAAGGACATTGCCTTGGGTCGGCAGCCTATTGTATATGCGAGCCGTTCCTATCGGATCCTGTTGCACTGCTTGGCACAGGAGAAGGGCGCAGGAAAGGAACGTTTGAGGGTTTCGGAGAGAGCAACGGAGGATTTTCCGGAGGTTCCGGATTTCCATGCAGAATTGGCGCAGTGCCTAGCGGATGATCTCCAGTATGAGAAGGCGGTCAGGGAAGCGGAAACGGCTCTTTCTTCGGTGAAGGATTACTGCTGGATCGAGCCGATGGAGCTGGATGAGGAGGCTTTGCGTCTCTTGGCACACAGGAAAGAGGTATGGGAAAGGATACAGGAGAGAGCAGGGCATATCAAGGTATCTGCGTGCCTTATCGTGAAGGATGGGGGAGAGGATTTTAAGCTTTGGAACAAGAATGCGGATGCCTATGCTTTTGAGAAGATCGTGGTGGACACCGGCTCAACTGATGGAACGGCAGAGCTTGCAGCTGCTTGCGGCTGCAAGGTGTACCAGATGGAATGGCATGGGGACTTTGCGGCGGCGAGAAATGAGGCACTTTCCCATGTGACAGGGGACTGGGCAGCTGTACTTGATGCAGATGAGGAATTCATAGAGCCGGAGAAGGTGCGGCCGTACCTTGCCCGCATGGAGCTTAGTTATGGGAAAGCGGATGCTGTTATGGTGCCAATCATTCACATTGATACGGATGACGGGAACCGAGAGATCAAGCGTGCTCCCTATACAAGGCTTCTTCGCATGGGGAGGGGACTGCATTACCATGGGAGAGTGCATGAGAGACTGGTAAAGCAGTCCGGTGAGGTGTGCCTTTTTGCAGAGGAGGAAAAACTGGCGATTCGTCATACAGGATATTCCTCCGGACGTATCTTAGGGAAGCTGCAGAGAAATTTGGAACTGCTGCAAAGAGAGATCGCAGAGCATGGAAAGAAGCCTCAGCATGATAGGTATTTGGCGGATTGCTATTATGGCATGGGAGATTACGCGAAGGCTTTGGAGCATGTGCAAATGGCTCTGAAAGGAGCGGTATCCCTTGGGGCGCAGAGCGATCTGTGCAGAATGCTTCTTTCCTGTATGAAGGAGCTGGAGATACCGAGAGAGGAGCAGATCGCTGCTGCACGGCAGGCGGTGGAGAATTATCCTGATCTGCCGGATTTTTATGGTTTGCTTGGGCTTTTGCTTTTGGAAGATGACAGGGAGCAGGCAGTCTCGCTCTTGGAACAGGCAATCGAGATTTTTGGGAAGACGGCTTCTGGCGGGGAGGCAAGCCAGTTTGCCGATTTTGCAGATGAGGTATTTGCGGCATTAGCGGAAGCATGCCTGCCTCACCAGAAAGAAAGAGCATGGGAGCTTGCCAAAAAGGCATTGGACTGGAATCCAAGAAATGAGAATGCCTTGGACGTGATCTGTACCTGCAAGGAAGGGGCATCTGATGGCGAACTGTTGGCGCTTCTTCGGGAAATGCTGGGAAGAGACGAAAAACAAGCGAGATACTTGGCAAGGTTTGCAGAAAGTTATGGAAGGATCGGGCTTTTGGAAGAGGCGGAGCGAGTGCTGGCTGAGGAATTCCGGCAGGCTGCCTGCCTGACGGAAACCTATCAGAGATGGAAGGAAAATGGAGAGGCTGCTTTAGGGGAGTGCTTTACATTTGCAGCAGAAAATATCAAGCAGCTGCCGCCTGTCATGGTCTGCTTGGAGCAGGAAAAAACGACGGCTGCAAGGAAGCTCTTAAAGGAAGCAGAGAAGCAGCTGCCGCTTTCGATGCAGGTGCTTTGGAGGTGCTACCGAGATGGGGAAGTGCCAGATTCGTTTAACAAGAAGGATGGATTTGACTTTTTCATGGAGGCTTTTTTGGACTGGGGAACAGAGGAACAGCTGGAACGGTTCCTGCAATTAGCCGCCGCCTTGGAGGAACAGGAGGTTTGGGAGCTTGGAACAGCTCTCTTTATACGCAGGAGGTGGCAGGGGGTGCTCACCCTGCAGTCCATGTTCCCTGCAGATTCTCCGTTGGTAAATGAAGAATTTTGGTATCGTCTGGGTGTATGCTTTTATGAGCTTGGCGAGGAGGAAACGGCACAGGAGTGTATGGAAAAGGTTCTTTCCATGAGTGAGGTCCATGCCGGTGCAAGATCCTATATGGCATGGATGAGAGGTGAGGGAGTATGAAAATCTCGGCAGTAACGATTGCAAAGAATGAGGCAGGCAATCTTCCGCAGTGGCTGAAGAGCGTAAAGCAATATGCTGATGAAATTATTGTCGTGGATACGGGTTCAGAGGATGCTACGGTTGAAATTGCGAGAGAAGGCGGCGCAAGGGTGGAATTCTTTGAATGGTGCAATGATTTTGCTGCGGCAAAGAATTTTGGCATTGAGCAGGCAAGCGGAGATTGGATCGCTTTCTTGGATGCAGATGAGTATTTTGATGACACGGATGCGCCAAAGGTACGTTCCTTGCTGTCGACATACCACGACCAGCCGAGGGTGGTTGCAATCACATTGAAGCTTGTCAATATTGACAAGGACACGGGAAGGAACATGGGAACCTCCTTTCCCTGCACGAGGCTGTTTCGGAATGTGCCGTGGATCCGTTACGATGGTTCGATCCATGAAAATCTGAAAAACATAAGTCCCGAGAAGAAGTCGGAAATGAAGCTTGTTTCGTGGCTTCGGATCTATCATACGGGATATTCCGCCTCTGTTATCAAGTTAAAATCAAAACGGAATCTGGAAATGATTTTGAACAGGCAGAAAAGGATAGGTTCTCAGCCCTTGGACGATTACCATCTCATGGATAGCTATTATTCCCTTGAGGACTATGAGAAGGCGATCTATCACGCACAGCGGGCAGCAGAGGATCGCTATCAGCCGCTTGGCACGGAGCAGCGTATTTATATGGTGTGGCTGCAATGCATGATGCTTGTGAATGCATTGCCGGAGGAATATGAGAAGGTTTTGAAGGAGGCACGGGGAAAATTTCCGCAAGCAGCTGCTTATTGGTTTTTGGCAGGGATTGCAAAGTGGAAAGGCAAGGATTATTTGGGAGCAGAGCGTGAATTCATGGAAGGGCTGCAGATCTTTGAGAGCGGAAGCAGCGGCGAGGACGATGCGGCAGAACGTTTTCTTCCTATGGCTTATGAACATTTAGGGGAGCTTTGCTGTATGCAGCATCGCTTTGAGGATGCGATGGCATTTCTGCTGGAGGGTTTGCGTTGGAAAAAACAAAGTGCCCACATGCTATGGATGCTGCTGAGGCTTTGGCAGGGAGATTCGGAGGTGGACGTAATCCAGCGGCTGAACAAGCTTTACGACAGGAAGCTGGATGCCGAGTTTCTCGTGCAGGTGCTGGTGCGGACACCTCTGTATCAAGTGACTTTGTATTATGACCGATTGGCAGGCAATGTTCTCGGAGACGTTGGGCGATACTTGCGTTCCGGACATGCAAATGCCGCTGCTGCCGGTCTTATCACAGAATTGGAGCGTTCCTATGCGGCAGGACATTCTTTGGCAGAAATTTTTCAAGGGCAAACGGCACCGCTTATGGAGTATCTTTTGCCGCCGGTTTATCGGCAGGAGCGAGAAGCTTCTTCTGTGCGCATACGGAAACGTTTGGAGCGGATGAGAAAATATTGGATGGATTAGGACGGTTGGAGCGGTATGGAACTACGGGACAGGATTTATCAGGCATTGGATGCCAGACAGTTTGCATTGGCACGGGAGGCGATTGCGGAACTGAGAGCAGAAGCACCTGCGGAGGCAGCGGGGCTTTTGACGGCACTGGAGATCGAGGCTGGCCGTTTGGATAAGGCGGCTGTTTCTTTGGAGGAGCTGCGTCAGCTGTCGCCGCAGGATATCTATACGAGGTTTTTGGAAGCAAGGCTTGCTTTTTCCCTTCATGCGTACCAAAAGGCAAGGCATATTTTGGAAGAGCTGCTGGCAGTTGACATGTCTGGTGTATACTTGGAAAAGGTGCTGAACCTTTACGGCCAGTGCTGCAGGCTTTTCGGGAACCGCAAGGGAGCGGCAGAGAGCTATCGTTTGGCGTCCAAGGTCGTTCCGTTACGGGAACTGAAGGCATTGGAATACAGTGATTACCTGTTTAATCTGCATTATCTTCCGCAATCACTTTTGGAGCAGAAACAGGCAGCCTCCGGCTTTGGCAGGATCTTTTCGGATGTTCCTACCTTTTTGCATGGCTCTCCTGTGCGGGAGAAAAAGCTTCGGATCGGGTATCTTTCGGGTGATTTTCGGAATCATGTGGTGCTTCGGTTTGTCTATGCCTTTTTTTCGCAGGTCGACAAGGAGAGGTTTGCAGTCTATGCCTATGCAAATAATTCGGAGGATGAATACAGCGAACATTTGAAAACTCTGGTGGACGGCTGGAGGAATATTTATGGTATTTCGGATGATGAAGCGGCAAGAATGATTTATGAGGACGAGATCGATATCCTTGTTGATTTTTCAGGGCATACGAAGGGAAACCGCCTGCCTGTTCTTGCGAGAAAGCCTGCCCCCGTGCAGCTCTCTGGCATTGGTTATTTTGCTTCGACAGGGCTTCCTGCTGTGGATTATTTTTTGAGCGATGTCTTTTTGGCAGAGGGAAATGCACAGGACGGGTTTACGGAGGAGCTTTTGGTCTTGCCGCAGAGTCATTTTTGCTATACTCCGCTGCAGGAGGAAAAACTTCCGCAGGCAGCACCGTTTGAGAAAAATGGATATATTACCTTTGGCAGTTTTAATAATTTTGCGAAGGTCAATGATGAGGTCCTGCAGGTGTGGGGCAGGCTGCTGCAGGAGCTGCCAACGGCAAGACTCTTGCTCAAGGCAGATGCCTTTGCTTTTGAGGATACGAAAGCAAAGGCGTTGGAGAGGTTGATGCAGGCAGGATTGGATATGTGTCGAGTCGAATGTCGTGCATGGTCTGAGGAATATCTTGCTGAGTATGGGGATATGGACATTGCATTGGATCCATGGCCGTATCCAGGGGGTGGAACGACCTGCGATGCACTCTATATGGGAGTTCCTGTGGTAACGATGACGGGAGCAAGCCAAGGCGAACGGTTTGGGACGAGCATTTTGCAGAATCTTGGGCTTGCGGAACTTGCAGCTGCAGATTCCGCGGAGTATGTAAGTATTGCGCTGTCACTGGCAGAGGATCGGGACGCCTTGTCCATGCTTCGCAAGAATCTTCGAAGCATGATGCAAAATTCGCCGTTGATGGATACGGCAGGTTATCAGGAGAATTTGACAGCTGCCTATCAAATGGTATGGCATCATTATTGCGATACGCAGGAGGAACTTACCTATGCCGATCAGAGACGGTTGCTTGCCCGTGTCGAGAAATGGCAGGCACAGGGCGATCGAAGGCAGGCTGCTTCTGGAATGTCAAGGATCTTGGCAGGTTTCCCAAGTCTGAGCCTTTTGTTTCGGCTGGCGGAGATCGCTATAGATGGCAAGGAAACTTCTATCGTGGAGGAAACTGCACGGCAGATGGAGCAGTGCGGGCCAAGGCAGGGGGCAACGTTTTTGGTGCAGGCATATTTATGTTCCATGAAGCATGAAACGGAGAAGGCGCTGCTGTTTTCTGAAAGGGCAAGAAATGCCGGAACGCTAGATAATGTGCAGATGGGAATGGCGTGGCATTTGACGGCAACCCTTCAAAAGGAGCAGGGAAATAGAAATCTTGCGGCACGTTCCTATTTGGAATCGAGCCGTTGGCAGGCAGCAAAGGAAAATGCTCTGACAGAATACAGCAATTATCTTTTGAACCTGCATTATGGCAGAGAACGGGAGATCGTTAGAAGTGCGGCAGAGGGATATGGGGCTTTGCTGGCAGATGTGGAGCGGTATTCTCACGACATGGCACGGCATAGGCATGAGAGACTTCGTATTGGCTATATTTCTCCTGATTTTTGCCGTCATGTGGCGGCATGCTTTGCAAGCGTGTTTTTCACCTCGGCAGATCCGCTGGTGTTTTCGGTCTACGCTTATTCGCTCACCTTGGAGACGGATGCTGTGACGGAGGAATTTCGATCCCGTGCCGAACATTTTATCGACCTTTCAGGTATGGGTGCTGAGGAAGCGGCAAGGCGGATCTATGAGGATGAGATCGATATTTTGGTGGATCTTTCCGGACACACAGGAGGAAATGCGCTTCCCATTTTGGCAAGAAAGCCTGCACCCGTACAGGTTTCTGGTATTGGCTATTTTGCAACCACAGGACTTTCAGCGGTGGATTATTTTCTGTCAGATGTTTCTTTGGCAGAGGCTGGCGCACAGCACGATTTCGTGGAACGGTTGCTGGTTCTTCCGCAGAGCCATTGGTGCTATCGACCAGTGGCTGGGATGGAGCGTCCAGCAGGGCCTGCACCGTTTCGGAAGAACGGGTATATTACCTTTGGAAGCTTGAGCCATTGGGATAAGATCACGGATGAAATTCTCATGGCGTGGGCAGAGATCTTGAACCGTGTGCAGGGGGCAAGGCTTTTCTTGAAATGCGGGGTATATTCCAATGAGGAACGGCTGGCAGAGGTTAAGAGACGCTTGCAGGAAGCTGGGATCCCGCTGAAAAATGTGGTCTTGGAGGGGCGGACGGAGGAATATCTTTCTGCTTATGGCCGCATAGACATTGCACTCGATACTTGGCCGTATCTCGGTGGAGGAACGACCTGCGATGCCCTGTATATGGGAGTTCCCGTGATTGCACGAAAAGATGGCTCGCACCATGGCCGCTTTGCCTGCAGTATGCTGAAGCAGGCAGGCATTGCGGAGCTTTGTGCAGGCACGTCAGAGGAGTATATCCGTGAAGCCGTTCTCTTGGCAGGGAATCGTGAAAAACTCGCAAGATTGCATCAGACACTGCGGCGTACCTTGCAGCAGACGGCACTCATGGACGGCGAACGATATATGGCAGGCTTGGAGGATGCTTATCGGACGATTTGGCGAAGGTATTGCGAGGAGAACGGTTCGCCTTTGGATGTGGGGAGATTGCAGAAGGAGTTTCTTGCAGCAAGGCAGGAAGGACATGCAGAAAAGGAGCAGCGCAGCTCTTTTTGGCTGACGAACCTTCCTGAAAGGCAGTTGGAGGCGGAACGGGTTTGCGCTTTTTCCTACTATAAGAGGAAACTGTACCGCAGGGCGTATGGTCTAGCTTCCCGTTGCGTGAGGTTGGATGCTGGCGATGAGGCTATGCTTTACGTTGCGATGGATTCCTTGGACAAGCTTGGCGAGCTTTCCAAGGTGCTGGAGAGGTGCGATACCTATTTCAGGACGCATGTTTCTCCTTATTCGGAATATGGGAAGAAGCTTTTGCTCCTTCGTGCGTATGCGGCATCGAAATTGGGCAGGGAATCGGCAGCGCAGTATTACAGGGAAGTTTATGAGAATGATCCTTCGGATACGGATGCTTATGGATCGTGGCTCTTGGCGCACAATGGCTTTCCTGTGGACGAAGGAAGGTTTTTTGAGCTGTCCAAGGGGTTTGGCAGGCTGTTTGAGGGAATCCAGCCCTATACGCATGAGGGGCATCTTGTGCATGAGAAGCTTCGCATAGGATATATTTCCCCGGATTTTCGGATCCATGTCATGTTTCACTTTTATATCGCCATGTTTTTGGCGTATGATGCAGAAAAATTTGAAATCTATGGCTATCATTTGGGCGGGAAGACGGATGAGATTACGAAGCGGCTTGCAGGTCTGGCGAAGGGATGGCGCATGGTGCATGGCTGTTCCCCCAAGGAAATCGCTCAAATGATTCGGGACGATGAAATTGATATCCTGTTTGATCTGGCAGGGCATACGATGGAGGGGGGGCTTCCTGTGCTTGCCTGCAAGCCTGCGCCTGTGCAGATTTCGGGACTTGGCTATATGGCAACAACGGGACTTCCTGCGGTCGATTATTTTCTGACGGATTCGTATGTAGACCCAGTGGGAATGGCGGAAAGGTACTTCACGGAGCGGTTGCTACGCCTAACGAGCCAGTTCTGCTACGCTGCTCCCTTTGGGACTGCGCTGGAAGCCTCGCAGGGAGCGCCCTGCAGGCAGCGTGGGTGGGTACTCTTTGGCGTGTTCAATGCTTATCGGAAGTATCGGGACGAAATGCTTTTGCTGTGGAAGAAGATACTGGAACGTGTTGCAGGCTCGAAAATCTTGCTGAAGTCGCAGGTGCTGTTCAGTCCTGCCATGCAGGAGGAAGCCTTTGAGCGATTTGCTTCGCTTGGCTTTGATATGGATCGCGTGATTTTTGAGCCGGCAACGACCGATTACATGCAGCGTTATCTGGATGTGGATATTTCCTTGGATACTTATCCCTATCCGGGGGGAGGAACGACCTGTGATTCCCTGTACATGGGTGTGCCGGTCATAGCCAAGTACGGGACGAGGCACAGCAGCCGCTTTACCTACAGCATTTTGGCAAATGTCGGCTTGGGGAGTCTTGCCGTGCAGACAGATGAGGAATATGTGGAAAGAGCCGTGCTGTTGGCAGAGGATAAGGAACTTTTGGATGCTTTGCATCGAAAGCTCCGCAGGATGATGGAAAGATCAAGCGTGATGGATACGGACGCCTATATGAGAGAGCTGGAAGCAGCATACCAGCGGATTTGGAAGGAATATCAGGAAGGAGCAGGGAGTCGGGCATGAGAAAATTGAGAATCGGCTATCTTTCAGATGGCTTTTGCCAAGGAGAGCAAAAGGATTTTTTGGCAGTGTATTTTATGGCAAAGGACAAATATTGCTTTGAGGTCTACGGATATCAGGCAGGAAGCGCAGATGCAATTACGAAACTGTTTGCGGAATCCGCAGATGGTTGGAACAATCTGCAGGGAAAATCATTTTTGCAGGCGGTAAAGGAGATTCGGAAGGATAAGCTGGATCTGCTGGTGATTCTGGGAAATCCGTCCTGCACGGAGCTTATAGCGGAGCTTGCGGGGAAGAATGTGGCGGGATATATCCTGCAGGAGAAGTTTGACAGGTTCTGCTATACGCCCTTTGCCAAGGTGAGGAATTACGCCGTATATGCTCCTCTTTTGGACAGGGGCGATTTGACGATTGACTACTTGGACGGCAGGACGATGGAGGAGATCCCTTATCAGGAACTGGATATAGGGCTTTATCGGCATACCCCCTCGCTGGCTGAGCTGTGCCATGCCATGGATAACGGGCTGCCTGTTGTGGTTTGCGATGAGGAAAAAAACGAGGGTATCCGCTACATGATGGAGGAATTGGGGCTTGCCGGATGCTATGCGGTTACAGAGGTGGATTTTGCAAGGGCAGTGCTGAACCTGTCGGAACAACGGGAGGAAATTTGCAGGCTGCACCGAGAACTTCATGCAAGGCTTCATGCGTCAAAGCTTATGGATATCGGTCACTATATCATAGAGCAGGAAAGGAAATATTTCCAGATTGCTTATGGGGAGAAAAAGGAAAATGTGAAGAAGTTGCTTTCTGAGCTGGAGAAGCTGCAGGAAAAAAAGAATTGGAAGGAATATGTCCGCCTGCACGGGAAATTGGTGGGAATGGAGGCTGTTCCAACGGAAAAGCTCCTGATTGGGGCATGGGCATATAATTTCTTGCAGGTTCCCATGCGAACCCTCCACTGGGCAAGGAAGGCAGAGGAGCATCATGCAGAAAAGCTTGCTACACAGCTGTATCTGCAGGCAAAGGCATTATGGGAAGAAGGACACTGGGCAGAGCTTGGCAAGGTCTGCCAAAGGATCTTGGATCTGGAAGAAGCCGGCAAGGAATTGCTCTCGGAAATCCGATTTGACGCATGGCGTTATATGGCATTTGTGTTTATTCGTTTGGGTGATGCAAGAACAACGATGGCATACCGAAAAGTCAGCGAGCTTTCGTCCAATGAAGTGGATCGGCGCGGTTTTTTCAGTGCCAGCTTGTTGTCCTATAATTTTCAGGAGGTCTCCTTGCAGAAGCTGTATGAGGAACATGTTTCCTATAACCAGTTTTTTACGGGAATTGAGCCTTATACGAAGTGGCAGCACCAGAGCGGGGAAAAGCTGCGGATCGGCTATATTTCCCCTGATTTCCGCAATCATGTAATGAGTACCTTTTGCTGGCCCTTTTTGGCGAGCTTCAATCGTGAGAAATTTGAGGTTTATGCCTACAACATCAAGGGAAAGGATGATTATGCCAAAATTTTTTCTTCGCTCGTGACTTGCTGGCGTGATGTGAAGGGTAAGACTTGTGAGGAAATAGCACATCAGATTCATGAGGATGGCATTGACATTTTAGTAGATCTGGCAGGCCATACCTCAGATTCCGGGCTTCCTGCACTTGCATGGAAGCCTGCCCCGATTCAGGTATCGGGGCTTGGCTACATGACGACAACGGGACTTTCTGCCGTGGATTACTTTTTTACCGATAGCTTTGTGGATCCTGTGGGACTGAATGAGGCATATTTTTCAGAACGCTTTTTGCGGCTCAAGAGCCAGTTCTGCTATAATGCGAACCTGAATCTCGCACCTTCGGAAGGAACGCCGGCAAGGGAACGGGGATGGATTCTCTTTGGTGTTTTCAATCAATATGTGAAGATTACGGATGAAATGGCTCTCGCATGGAAGGAGATCATGGAGCGTGTGCCAAGATCGAGACTGCTCATCAAGAATGGAGCCTTTGCGGATGAGAGGGCGGTTCTGCTTGCCTATCGCAGACTGGAGGCACTGGGGATGGATATGAACCGCATTTATTTGGAGCCACCTTCCAAGGATTACATGGAGCGGTATTTGGAAGTGGATATTGCACTGGATACCTATCCGTATCCGGGGGGAGGAACGACCTGTGATGCGCTCTATATGGGAGTGCCTGTGATTTCCCGCTACAGCAATCGCCACAGCGCGCGGTTTACCTATGGCATGCTGTCGGTTGTCGGCTTGGGGGATTTGGCATCGGATACAAGAGAAGGATATGTGGAAAAGGCTGTGGAGCTGGCACATGATATGGAGCTTTTGGATGGGTTGCACAGAAATCTCAGAACGATGATGAAGGATTCCAGACTGATGGATCCCGTAAAGTATATTGAAGATGTGGAGGAAAATTACCATAGGATCTGGAAGGAATATCAGGAGGGGAAAGCTTGATGAAGGATTTTGAGTATTCATATGACAAGATGAAAAAGGCATATGACGGAAAAAAGTATGAGAAAGCGCTTCGGCTTCTGGAAAAGATGCGGGAGAGAAAGGGGATTCCTGCGCAAAAGGAATGGATGTGCCATAATGCGGCAGGACTTTCGTACTTTTTTCTGGGAGATATGAAGCGTTCCCTGCCGCACTTGAAGGCAGCATGGGAAAATCCGGGAGATGCGGATCCTGCCACCCTGCGGAGGATCTACAGCAATTATTTGATGTACCTGCACTATCTTCCTGCGGTGACGGATGAGGAATTGGCGAAGGCACATTTTCACTATGCGGACTTCTTTTCGGATGTGACGAGGTTCACACATGAGAAAAAGAAAAAGGAGAAACTGAGGATAGGCTATCTTTCTCCTGATATCGTGGATCATGTTGTGCTGAACTTTTCTATCCAGCTGTTTGCATGCTACGATCGCAAACGCTATGAGGTGCTCCTCTATGGTACGGGGAAGCGGATAAATGAGGTAACAGATTGGGTGGCTTCCATGACAGATGGTTTTCGTGATCTGTCGGGGCTTTCTGCCGAGGAGGTAGCAAAGAGGATCTATGAAGACGAGGTGGACATTCTCGTAGATCTGTCAGGACATTGTGCGGGCGGTTTTACGTTGGAAGCAGCTGCGTATAAGCCTGCGCCTGTGCAGATCTGCGGAATCGGGTATTTTAATACAACGGGACTTTCTGACTTTGATTACTTTCTGTCAGATATTTATTGCGACCCTGCGGAAAATGACAGGCTCTTTTCTGAGAAGCTGCTCCGTTTGCCGCACAGCCATTTTTGCTTTACGCCATCGGAGCGTTTTCGGGATTTTGAGAGGAGCTATCAGGTTCACGATCCTATTGTGTTTGGCAGCTTCAATAATTTTGCGAAAATTACGGATGAAATGCTTTTGGCATGGAAGGAAATTCTGGGGAGGGTTCCTGGGAGCAGGCTTCTCCTGAAGCACGTCATTCCCAACAGAAGCGCGATTGAAACGATGAGGAAACGTGCCGCTTCTTTAGGATTTCAAGAGTGCCAGCTGGATCTTAGGATGGCAACACCGGATTACTTGAAGGACTATATGGATGTGGACATCGTGCTTGATACCTATCCGTACACGGGCGGCGGAACGACCTGTGAGGCACTTTATATGGGTGTCCCTGTCGTTAACCTGCGCGGAAGGAGGCATGGTGCAAGATTTGGATATTCCCTGCTCAAAAATATTGGGATAGAGGAGCTTTCTGCGTCCTCCGCTGCGGAATACATTGATTTGGCCGTGGGACTTGCAGAAGATAAGGAGACTCTTGCGGCACTGCATGCGAGCCTTCGGGAAATGATGAAAAAATCTCCTGTGATGGATGCGAGGCAGTATGTTCGTGAGGCAGAGCAAGCGTATGAGATGGCATGGCAGGAGTGGATGGAAAGCTAGCAGGAATTTTTCTGTTGCTGTCGAATGTAAATGTTAAATAGGAATGAAGAAAGTATTGCAAATGGAGGCTTTTGAAATGGAGATCAAGATCACAAATGATATGTATCAGGGATATACCGCTGCAGAGAAGCAGGTATTGGCATTGATGGACAGGCAGTTGTATGCAGAGGCATTGAACTATATGCCGGATGTTTTGCGGCAGGAGGAGATGAAACCGGAATTCTTTTATCGTACTGCGTATTGCTATTTTATGCAGGGAGATTATGAGAGAGCGTCCAAATGGATAGATGATGCCCTTGGTGCTATGCCGGGCGATATCCAAACGTTGCTTCTGCTTGCAAAGATCTGCACGCTCTGCAACCGCAGTGAGGATGGTCTTGCTGTGCTTGATATGTTGGTAAAGAATGCAAAGGAGCAGCTCAGTGGTACGCAGCAGGAAGAAGTCAAGGATTGCTCCCTTGCGTTCCTGCGTAAGGACAAAGAGGCTGCAAGAAAGAATTATCCATCGCTTGCAGAGTTCGTCCTGTCAACAGAAGATGGTGCCGATGGAAAGAGTGCCAAGGCGATCTTAACGGCATTGAAGCAAAAGCTTGCTGAGGCAAAGGAGCGGGATGGCGGAGTCCCTGCGGAAAATAGTGCTCCTGTGGCGAAAAAAGAAGTATGCATAGAGAAAGAGACCTGTCCGTCAGAAGAAAAGAACAGTTGCATTGCACAGGCAAAGGCAGAGCAGGTTCTTTCCATGGAGCTTCCAGTAAAGGATAAGATTCGTCTTTTGAATCAGTTTGCGGGTGCTTTTTATTTCCAAGGCGATGCAAAAAGTGCAAAAGTGCTGTTGACGGCTTCCTTGAAACTGGATATAGAAGATGGTACGTTGAGAAATATGGCACTTGTCATGGCAGAGCTTGGCGATAGGGAAAAGGCAATGCAGTTTGCGGCACAGATGAAGGAAACCGATTTCATGCTGTTGAAGTCGCTTCGCTGAGCCGTGCTTTTCATGGGAAATAAAAAAATTGTGCAGATCGGTATGGTATAGAGTGGCTGGGAGGTGAATGGATTGGCGGGTTACATTACGGAGCTGGCAGACTTTTTGCATGAAAATAAAAAAGAAATTTTACGGGCAGATGGCTTGAGAAAAAAAGAAATTCTGGAGGATTTGAGGAACTGCTTGGAGGCATTGCCTATAGAGTCCCTGCGATTGCTGCAGGCAGGAAATCCGGAAAGGGCATATACCATGCTTAATGACTGGTATGATATATGTGAATCCTATCTGGGGAATGTTTCGTTTATTTATGAAAAATTGATTATTCCGGTGACTGTGGCACTTTCGTGGTATGAGAGTGCAGAACGGTATTGCAGGGCATGGATTGAGCATAGGTTAAGAGACGATGAAAATATATGGTTTTACTTGGGAAACGCTTATGCCGGATGGGGCAAGAGACAAGAGGCGGTTTCAGCATATCAGGAAGCTTTGAAGCTGAAGGAAAATTTTAGAGAGGCGAGGGAAAACTTGCGTGATGTGCAGGAAAATGTGAAAGTAAGGCACTGTTCTCCGCAGGAGAACATACATCGCTTCCAGGCAGAGGATTATCGCTCGATTCCAATTTTTATTAACTCAAGAGATCGCGTGGAATGTCTTCGCAAGCTGGTGGACTGGCTCTTGCAGGCAAGGTATGCAAACATTATTTTGCTGGACAATGCCTCGACCTATCCGCCCTTGCTTCGTTATTATGATGAAATCTGTGCTCTGCCGCAGGTCAGGTGCATTCGTTTTCATGAGAATTTAGGTCATACTGCACTATGGGATTCTGGCATTTTGGAGGAGATGCAGATCCATACGCCATACGTTTATACAGATTCAGATGTTTTGCCTGTGGAGGATTGCCCAAAGGAAATTCTTAGGGATATGGTTGGCATATTGAAACAGCATCCGTATTTAGACAAGGTAGGACTGGGACTGAGAATAGACGATATTACTTACTATGATGCAGGGCGCAAGCAGGCATGGGAAAAGCAATTCTATCGCTTTCCGATGGAGGATGGGCTGGTATTCGCTCCTGTAGATACCACGTTTGCGCTTTACCAAAACATACGCCACTATTCTTTATATGTTGCCGCACGAACAACAGGCAGGAGGATGGCAAGGCATTTGCCGTGGTATTATGACTACGATCATCTTCCTGAAGATGAAGCATATTACATGAAGCATGCAAATTCTTCGTCTACCTTGTCAAAGGAGGCAGGAAACAAATCGGAAGATCCGCTTAAAAATTACAGGTGGGTAGGATTCTTTTGAAGAAATACCGAAAAAGTTGTGACGGAGATGGTATCCATCATGAAGGGAAGCTGCATTTTTATTAAGCGGTAAGAGATGGTGAGTGGGGTGCTTAACATATCTTTTGTGACAAGTGAAAATTGCGTTGTTCGGGCGTGGCGGGCGGAAAGCAATACAGAGGAGGGAGAAGGATGGAGAAACTGGTGCTGGAGGATTTGAAGCAGGCGTATGAGCTGGCAGAGAAAAACTATGATATTGAAGGACGTGCTGCTTGCATGCTGGCGGCGTTTGAGATGGTTTTGGAAGATCCTTCTCTGGAGGCTTCGGAGGCGGGGAATTTTTTTTCGGAGCGGGTGAAGATTTTTCTGTTAGCTGCCTTGGATTATCTGCAAAAAGGGGACGGAAGGTTGGCACTTTACTATCTTTCCCAAATTGATGAGAAGGTTTTGGCTGGTCCTGCATGGTTTCCCTGTTATGCGTTCTACATGGCGTGGGCATATGACCTGCTGGGAAATGAGGAGACCTCCAAGAGCTATTTGGAGAGGTATCTGAATAAGTTTCCCAAGGATGTACTGGCGTTGCAGAATGGGAAGCACTTCCAGCATAGAGAGCCGAGGCATTGGCAAGGAAGCATATCCTTGGAGCATGCAAAAACAACCTATCGTGAGATCCCTATTTTTATCAATTCAAGAGATCGTTTGGCATGCTTGCAGGAGCTTGTTTGCTGGCTTGTGGAAGCAGGCTATCGGTACATCATTATTTTGGACAATGCTTCTACCTATGCTCCGCTTTTGCGTTATTATGAAGAGATCCAAAAGCTGGGAATCAATGTGGTTTTGCTGGATAATCTTGGGCATCGGGCAATTTGGGAAAGCGGTATTCTGGAGCAGCTGAATATTCAGGGGCCATACGTTTATACGGATTCGGATGTTGTGCCGGGCGATGCTTGTCCCAAGGATTTTTTGCGAAAGTTTTTGGAGATCTTAGAGCGTTATCCGTATCTGCAAAAGGTCGGGAATGGGCTGTTCTATGAGGATGTGACCTATTTCGATCGGGAAGCCACGAAAAAAATTGAGTCGAAGCATTATAAGCTCCCTCTGGAGCGGGATGTTTTTTTTGCGGACGTAGATACGACGATGGCGCTTTACCGAAATGCGAGGCATTACTTGCGAGGCCCTGCGGCAAGGGTGGCAGGGGACTATCGGGCAAGGCATCTGCCATGGTATTATGATTATGGGGATCTTCCTCAGGACGAGCAGTACTATATGGAACATGCCGGCAAATCTTCCTCCATGAAGGAAATTAGTTGGAAGGCATGGAAAGTGAGACAGGAAAATGGATGATGAGGGAATGGAAATAGATTGGCGGCAGGCGGTTCAGCAGGCAGAGAATGCCGGCCGCTATGGCTTAGAGGAGCTTCTTTTTCAGCAGGCGTTGTCTTTGGGCTTGCAGGGGCAGGAGCTTTTGGAAGCGTATGGAGAGTTTCATGCAAGGCAGGAACGGGAGAGCTTCGGTTTTTTGCAAGCAGTCTATGGGGAGCTGGAGGCTTGTTTGGACGGCTCGAACCTGCAGCTGCTGTTGGAGGCATACA
>JAZLHW010000085.1:0-3957 GCA_045617105.1 Selenomonadaceae bacterium
ATCCTTGTTATCGGAGATATCGGCAGATGGAATGGCCGTGTTTCCGGCTATAAGGAAATCCCCTCTGGGAACATCCGTGACTGCCTGTATTCTGACTGTGATTATACCACATGGTTCGTTGACAATCTTGGTGATTTGCGCTGTGATGCAATTCATCATGATGGCACCAATCATTATCTCTACCGGGTGTATAAGGACGGTGTATCAGAAGAACAGATAGACCGGCTGAAAGATAAAATCTATGACGGCACCGCAACACGGGCAGACATTACCCGGCTGACCAGACGCCTTGGGGATGAAATTGCCGCTGTCTATGGCTGGACGCTGCCGCCCATTCGTACCCATTCCCGTGATGAACGCTGACTGCACTGGAGGTTTGTAAATGGATTTATCCGAAAAGAAACAAATGATCTGCAATTATCTTCAAAAGAATAATATCGGGAAAAATGCAGCAGTCCACAGCCGGGAGTTGGAACTGCTGTTTTCATTGAATGGACGGACACTCCGCACCATTATCCATACACTCCGTCAGGAGGGGCATCCCATTTGCAGCAGCTCCAGAGGCTACTATTATGCCGGAAATCAGGAAGAAGTCCAGCGAGCCGCTGCAAGGCTGGGTGCATTGGCATCCAAAATTGCCAGTGCGCAGGATGCTCTCATGAATTCATCTATCTCACAAGGAAAGGAGTAAACACCCAATGGCAAGCCGTTATCAAATCATTTCCGCAATGGCTGCGGAAGAATCTACCCGGATCGTATCCAGCAGCGATGCCTATACCGCATTTCTGCGTACCGCTGCCAACAACTACAAATATCGTTTTCTGGATCAGCTTCTGATTCATGCCCAAAAGCCGGAAGCCACGGCTTGCGCTGAAATATCCATGTGGAACCGGCTGGGCAGATGGGTCAACCGTGGCTCTACAGGCATTGCCCTTTTGACTGACCAAAACGCTCCCTACCGATTGCGGTATGTATTCGATGTTTCTGATACCAACAGCCGAATCGGACGAGAGGTTACGCTCTGGCAGATGGAGGATCGGTATCAGCCTGCTGTCATGGAGTCTATTGAAAACCGCTTCGGCTCCGTAGAACAAGCAGGCAGTTTCGGAGAATTCTTGAAATCCATATCTGAAAATGTAGTTGAGGACAATTTGACCGATTACTATGAGCAGCTTGGTGTCGTGTGCCAGGGCAGCACATTAGCAGATTTGGATGAGGAAAGTCGGAACTACTGGCTGCAGCACGCTGTTTTGAGTAGCGTTACCTACATGACCATGTTTCGCTGCGGCGTTGATCCCATGCAGCATCTTACGCCGAATGATCTGTTCTGGATTTCCTATTTCAATACATCAGCAACCGTTTCTGTGTTGGGATGTGCATCCAGCTCCATTTCCGAAATGGTGCTGCGAGAAATCGGCATTACGGTCCGCAGTCTGCAAAAGCAGGAGCAGGAACAAATTCGTACATTTGATTCTGCCCCCGAAGCGGGCTACAATGGCACCGTAAACCACCAAATTGAAAGGAGTACACACGATGAATCTGACCTATACGATGCAGGGCGATTACCGCCTGCCGAATCTGGCTCTGCCGGAGGCACCGCAGATTGGGAAATATGGAATGCTGCGGCAGACATTCCTCCGCAGTCACCGGGAAGCAATCTACACCGGGATGCTCCTGATGGGAACGCTGAACAGCCATCTGGAGGAGATCGACAAGAGAGCCGGCGAGATGATGAATCTGCTGGTATCGCAGATGAAGCAGACGGAGGGCGTGACGGAGAAGCTGAAAGCCAGCAATCAAATGGAGTGGGTTCGGAGGATGAACAGCATTCAGATGAGAGCAGAGGAAACGGTGATGAACGACCTGATTTACAGCTAACCGAAATCCTCCCCTCTGTGGAGGAACAGCAGAAGCAGATAGAGGAAGCGGGGGCTGAAAAAGCCTCCGCTTTTGCTATCTCTCAGGATGAAATTGATGCTGTTCTCATTCGTGGAAGCGGAATATCGCAAGGTAAGTACCGAATCTACGAACAGTATCTCAAAAAAGAGAGTGCCGACGAGAATATCAAATTTCTTAAGGATGAATACGGTTGGGGCGGTGCTTATCCGGCGGTAAGAGTTGGTGAACGAGATCTTGATGAGCAACACGATCAGAAAGGTATCCAAATTTCTGTTGGACGCATATCCGATCCCAAACTCAAAACAACACTATCGTGGAAGCAGGCGGACAAGCGAATCAAAGAATTGATTCAGGCAGGACGCTATCTTACTCCAAAAGAAGTTGAGGGTTATCCTGCCTATCGCAGAGAACTGGAAAATCGGAAAGCCAGAGTTGAAATCAGCAAGGACATTCGCTCTGTTTTGGAGGACTTCTATGATTTTCAGACGCAGCTTGGTAGCGATGTATCCCAAATAAACCAATACATTCTATATGATTGCTGTACTGCTTTTCAGATTGGCGAAAAGAAAACATGGCGAGCCCACTCAGAAGGAGACTTTATTCTGCCATTGCTGAGGGATGCCCTGCAAACAGTCATTGATGCTGATACCCACTTAACGGAGCGGGCACAGGCGGCATTGGCCCAGCTTAATACGCCGCTGGCAAAACCATTTGAGCCGACCTACGATGAACTGCATCCAGCCCCAGAGCTGCCAAAGGAATACCGTTTCTCTCTTGGGGATACCGTGTTTCTTGGAGTGCAGGAATACGATATTCTGTCTTTGGATGACAATAAGGTTGTTTTGTCTGATCCTCAGTATCCCCTGTTCACAAAAGAAATCAGCCGGGACGAGTTCAATGAGAAAGTCAAGGAAAACCCTCAAAACGATAAGTATCTGCATATCGTAGATACTTTACCATCTGAAAATAAAGCAGCGGAAGAACCGCTTGACGAGCAGATTTCCCAGTTTATCCGGGACTTTGAGTTCTATGGGGACGAACAGGCGGATATTGGAATTGAAGTGGATTTGTCCTCTCCCGATACTGTTGCGGCCTTGGAAGAAAGGCTGCTTTCTTATTATGAGGATACGGACGATCCGGGCCTTACCGAAACAATTGATGGCCTGCTTGCTGAATTACATGAGGTTCAGATAGAAAAGACCGATATTGCTGAGCCTGCTGTTGTAGGCCGCATAGACTATCTTGGTTCAAACGGTCAGGTTGGTGAATCCATTGAGTATACAGATGCAGAGAAATTTGTATCTGATATTCATGAAGAAAATCAATCCGGCGCACCGATGGTAATCGCCGTTTATCGTCAGGAAGATGGCAGCACCATTCCCACAGATTTTGTGCAGCAGCTTGATCCCCCTCCGCAGGGATTCCGGATTGAGGATAATCCTCACTTGGAAAAGGTCAAAGAGGATACGGTACTTTCTGAGGAACAGCTGGATGAACTGCCAATCAGCACCGTGGTTGATGGTGAAGTAGTCACATATCCCAACGCAGAGGCCATGCTGGATGCACAGGGGCAATCACCTGTCCCTGCAACGATGGATGATGTCCGTGCTGCCATTGCACAGTATATTGTGGATACATTCCCCAGCGAAGATGTGGATTTGCATGACCAGACCTATGTTGAGTTGGCATACAGTTCAGATGGCGAAGGTGAACACGAGATTCAAGTCGGAGCGGATATTGAAGAATTCCGCTTTATCTTTGAATGGGATAACCAAGAAATTGCCTATATTCAGTGCAGCGATGCAGCCGACTTCATCGCCCATATCAACAATACTTCCTTCGATGATCTAATTGCCTATGCAGAATCGGAACACGAAAAGCAGCAGGTACAATCCATTCCTGAACCTCCAACACCGAAAGTGCCGAAGGAGCATACCACTCCCCATATCCTTCTGCCGGAAATCCACGCAGAGAATCGTACCAATTTCAAAATTGAAGATGATGCTATCGGCATTGGCACTCCCTCTGAACGATATGAGAATAATGTATCTGCCATCC
>JAZLHW010000086.1:0-9167 GCA_045617105.1 Selenomonadaceae bacterium
GCTAAGATGTCCCCTTCTTCAACAGCTTGCTGTAAGTGGGGGAGACAAATTTTAACAAGCGGTGAGCATATCTCCCGCTTCGTTGAAACGCAAATTGGAGGGAAAATGCTTATGGCATTTTCTTGAACAATGGCGTTATAATCTAGTCAAGAAGAGCCCTGTCGCTTTGAGGACAGACTTTTGCTTTAAGTGCGAACCTTTCCTTGGGGGGATGAGGCCAACTCATCTCCCCCATTTTTTTGTGAGGGACAAATATAGACTAAAGACGAGAAGAAATCTGACATCCGCAAAAAGAAATTTGTAGAAAAATACAAAAATTTCCCGTCCCAAAGAAGAAGAAAAAACAGTTGCATATTGTCTGGCAAAGTAATAAAATACGTCCTAGGATTGGAAATGCTGACAGGCAGTTTCAGGAGTTTTGGCGACTGTCTATATGGAATGGGAGGGTGTTATGAAAAGCTTTCAGCTGACAAGAGAAGAAATAAGTGAACTTGCGGGCAAGTTTCCGACACCGTTTATGGTGGCATCCCTTGAGAAGGTCGAGGAAAATTATCAATACCTCAGAAAGCATTTGCCCCGTGCAGGTATTTACTATGCGATGAAGGCAAATCCGGCGGAGAAGATACTGAGAACTGTGGAACGTTTGGGTTCTTCGTTTGATGTGGCATCTGCAGGTGAGATGAAGATACTGCATGATATAGGAGTTGACAGCTCTCGCATGATTTACGCAAATCCTGTCAAGGATTTTGCAGGTCTTGCGATGGCAAGGGAGATTGGGCTTCGGAGATTCACCTTTGATGACTTGACGGAGATTCCGAAAATGGCAGAGTATGTTCCGGGCGCAGATGTTTTGGTACGCATCAGTGTGAGGAACAACAAGGCATTGGTCGACCTCAATACGAAGTTCGGTGCCAGACCGCAGGATGCTATGATGCTCTTGCAGGAGGCAAAGAAGGCAGGACTTCGTCCTGTGGGAATTTGTTTCCATGTAGGAAGCCAGTCGCTTTCTACGGCAGCTTATGAGGAAGCGCTGCTTCTGTGCCGTGGTCTTTTCGATGAGGCAGAAAAGCTTGGAATGCATCTTACAGATTTGGATATTGGTGGAGGATTCCCCATTCCTTCGGCAGACGGCTTTCATGTGGATTTGGAGCAGATGCTGGAGTCCATCAATTATCAGATCGAACGTCTTTTTCCGGATACGGAAGTATTTTGTGAGCCGGGGCGGTTTATTTGCGGCACGGCTGTCAATCTTGTAGCATCGGTGGTTGGGACGAAGATGCGGGGCGATTCCAAATGGTATATTTTGGACGAGGGAATTTATGGAGCATTTTCCGGAATTCTTTTTGACCATTGGGCATTTCCGCTGCATACGTTCGGGAATGGGGAGAAGATGAAGTCTACGTTTGCAGGCCCCAGCTGTGACGGCATTGACGTTCTTTATCGAGATGTGATGGTTCCCCGCATGGAGATCGGTGACCATGTTTTGGTTACGAATATGGGAGCGTATTCCACGGTAAGTGCAACGCGCTTTAATGGCTTTGAGATTGCGCCGATGCATATTTTTGAGGAGCAGTTTCAGGGGCAGAGCAAGAACGGCAAGCAGGCAAGAGCCGTTTGATTTTGTGCAGGCAGGAAGGGAGCTGTTATTATCGAATCCTTGAAGAAACATGCTGGCTTGATCTCCAATGCCGTGATCGTTCTCTTGGTTCTTGGTGCAGTTTATGTCAAGAATCAAAGCGACGGCGTGGATGCCTTGTTCAAGTCAGATGATATCTACATATTGGTTGGTGCTGTTTTGGCATTTGCCGTGCTTCGCGTGATTGCATCCAGACAGCAGAAAAACAAGAAATAAATTTTGAGGCAGTCCTTGCAGGGCTGCCTGTTTTTTTGCAAAAAGTCTTTACTAACGGCGAGTTTCCTTATAAAATAAACTGGGATACGTGCATAAGGGCAACCGTCTTTTGTGCAGGAATGGAGGATATGGATGGAAACCCAGAATTTTAGTGATATGATGGATGGGGATGGAAAGCTCAAGGAAAGTTCCCTGAAAAACATTCTGAATAATACAATCGATACGATTGAAGAAAATAAATCACAGATTTTCAATATTTACGAGACAGTACGCACGGAAGTCGAGGCAAGCCGAAAGCTTTTGGAGGATATCAAGAAGCAGACCTTGCAGATGATTGCTACGGTAGATGCTCTGGCAAAGCAGGAGCAGGAGGAAAAGCAGAAGCTGGTGCAGGTCAGCAGCAATTTTTCCAATTATTCGGAGGATGCTATTCGGGAGTGTTATGAGGCAGTAAAGAATACGCAGATAGAGCTTGGCGTGGCACGGGACAAGGAGAAAAATCTTCGGGAGCAGCGTGACAAGCTGGAGCTTCGCCTGCGTCATTTGCAGGTCATGCTTGCCCAGGCAGAACATTTGGCAATGGCGATTGGCTCGGTACTTTCTTATCTCAGTTCGCAAATCGGCGGAGTGGTTTGGAAGATCGAGGCAGTGCAGAAGGATAAGTTTGTCGGGGCAAGGATCATCAAGGCACAGGAGGAAGAGCGTTATCGCATTTCGCGCGAGATCCATGATGGACCGGCACAGGATCTGGCGAACTTGATCTTTCAGACTTCCGTTTCGGAGAAACTGGTGGATCGCGATCCGGAGGAGGCAAAGCGCAGTATTCAGGAGCTTCGCCAACAGGTTCGGGAGTGTTTGGTGAGTGTGCGGCAGGTCATTTTTGATATGCGCCCGATGGCATTGGATGACCTCGGACTGGCAGCGGCTCTTTCGCAGCTCTGCTCCAAGATGGGGGAGCGGGGTCTTGTGGCTGCGGAGTACAGTGCAGAGGGCAAGATGTACAATTTGCCTAAGCATGTGGAGATCGCAGTTTTCCGTATCGTGCAGGAGGCTCTCAACAATGTGGCACATCATGCGAATGCCCAAAAGGCGAGAGTCCGTATGCATTATACGCCGAATGTTGTGTCCATTTTAGTAGAGGACAATGGAAAGGGCTTCGATGCAGATGCATTTTTGAATGAAAAAGCCATCGTGGAGCAAGCACTGGAAGATCCGGAACAGGAAGCAAAATTTGGGCTCATCAGCATGAGGGAGCGGGCAAAGCTGATCGGTGCAGAGTTTGGTATCGTTTCCGTGCCAAACAAGGGAACGAAGGTTCATATTCGATTGCAGAATCGCATCAATCCGGAGTTTGCGAAGGAAATTCAGAAGAAATGACGGATAAAATAAAGGACGAATCCAGCTTCGTGCGGGGAAAAAATTGTATAGGACAGGAGAGAGCGCCGATACCGGAAGCGATGAAGAAGTATGCAAGGGAGGGCGCTCTTGCTTTTCATACACCGGGACACAAGCAGGGGCTTGGAGCGCACCCTCTATTGAAGGAATTGATTACCGAGCAGGGGCTTCGGGAGGAGGTTTCCTTGATGGAGGAGCTGGACGACCTGCATTGTCCTGAAGCCTGCATCAAGGAGGCGCAGGATCTGGCGGCTGGGCTGTATGGGGCAGATGCTGCCTATTTCATGATCAATGGGACGAGCGGTGCGATCCATGCTATGATGATGTCGGCTCTCCGTCCGGGATATGAGGTTCTGGTTCCGAGGAATGCACACCGTTCCATGATTGGCGGTTTGATTTTGACGGGAGCAGTTCCTGTTTTTTTGCAGCCGGAGATAGATGAGGAGCTTGGCATTGCGATGGGGCTTTCTGTGGAGATGGTGGAGCGGGCGCTTTGCGAGCATCCGAAAGCGAGGGCACTGGCTGTGGTTTCCCCTACTTATTATGGGGTGGCATCTGACCTGCGGAGAATTGCAGAATGTGTCCATGCAAGGGATATGCTGTTGCTGGTGGATGAGGCGCATGGCCCGCATTTAGGGTTTTCGGAGGAGCTTCCCGTGCAGGCAATGGAGGCAGGCGCAGATCTGTCGGCAGTCAGTACGCACAAGCTTTTGGGTGCAATGACGCAGGCATCCATGCTGCTGGCGAGGAAAGGACGCATCTCTCTGGAACGGGTGCGAAGTGCGGCAAGCCTTTTGCAGTCCACAAGCCCCAATCAGCTTTTGCTGGCATCCTTGGATATTGCCCGCCTGCAGATGGCACAGTCCGGCAGGGAGATGGTCGGAAGGGCTGTGAGGCTTGCAGAGGAACTGCGCAGGGAGATCAACAAGGTGGAAGGGCTGTTTTGCTTTGGCAGGGAGCGCATGAATGGTTCGGGGGCATTTTCGCTCGATGTGACCAAGCTGACTGTCCAAGTGCGGGGACTTGGTATGAGCGGTGCGGAGGCGGAGCATATTCTGCGTCACGAGTACAAGGTGCAGTGCGAGCTTGCAGATGCCTATAATGTGCTGTTTCTTATTTCTTATGCAGATACAGAAGAACAAGCAGGATATCTTTTGGCAGCGCTTCGGGATATGGCAGGAAAGTATCGCAGGGAGCAGCGGTTTGCTGTTTGCGTGAAAATTCCCGCCGTGCCACCGCTTCGCATGTTGCCACGGGAGGCGTTTTTTGCGTCTTCTGAGGAGGTTCCTTTTTTGGAAAGCACGGGAAGGATTGCGGCGGAGCAGGTGATGTTCTATCCGCCGGGGATTCCTGTGCTTTGCCCGGGAGATGAGATTACGAAGGAATGCGTGGATTATATCAGGGAAATGCAGGAGCTGGGGCTTAAGGTGGTTGGCCCTCAGGATGCAAAATTAGATAGTTTGCGGGTGATGAAGTTATGTCAAAGGGAACATTGATTGCAATCGAGGCAGGGGACGGTTGCGGCAAGGCAACGCAGACGAGGCTTCTTCAGGAGCGTCTTTTGCGAGAGGGGCGGAAGGTGCAGGGAATTACATTTCCGGATTACGAGGCAGAGGGATCGGCACTTGTCCGCATGTACCTGCGGGGAGATTTCGGGAAAAAGGCAGAGGATGTGAATGCGTTTGCGGCATCTGCCTTTTATGCGGTGGATCGCTTTGCGTCCTTTCGCACGAAATGGCAGGAGCGTTACGAGGCAGGAGATATCATTTTGGCAGATCGCTATACGACCTCGAACATGGTGCATCAGTCTGTCAAGCTGGGAAAGGGACAGGCACGGGAGGAGTTTCTTGATTGGCTGTGGGATCTGGAGTTTAGGAAGCTGGGACTGCCGATTCCGAATGCCGTGCTGTTTCTCGATATGGACCCTGCGGTATCTGACCAGCTGATTGCGGCTCGCTCCGGAAAGCGGGAAAAGGATATCCATGAGCGGGATATGGAATACCTTCACAAGTGCCACGAGGCATACTTGGAACTGTCAGAAAAATATGGGTGGATCAGGATTCAGTGCAGCGAGGGGGAAAAGCCCAGAGGCATTGAGGAAATTCATGAGGAAATCTATCGTGCAGTTCAAGAGGTCTTATCCCGGTAATGAAGGTCATGCAAAAGGACGTGCGGAAGGCATCAAGCAAGCGATGGAGAGCAATATTATAACGCCATTGTTCAAGAAAATGCCATAAGCATTTTCCCTCCAATTTGCGTATCAACGAAGCGCGAGATATGCTCACCGCTTCGTTGAAATTTGGCTTCCCCCACTTACAGCAAGCTGTTGAAGAAAGGGACATCTTTAGCTTCGTTATCAATATGCTGCAGGGGAATCGGTGACTTAACCGCTGGCGAAAGCTGGCGGTTTTTTTCATGCCATGAAAAGCTTTGAGAGTCCAGCAAATCGGTGGAAGGGGTTGAATGAAAAAATATGAAAATTTTAAACATAAAGAGGATTGTCTCCCTTCCCGTAGAATATGATATTGAGAAGAAACGCATCACATTCTGGGAGAGGAGGGACTTTATGCTCAGCAGGCATTGGAACAAAAAGAAACTCACGGCACTTGTTTGCGCTAGCCTGATGACAGGGATGTTGTTTCCTTGTGCGTGGGCAGAGGCTGCAGTAGTGGAGGAGACATATGATGATGGCGTAGCAGGGATTAAACCGCCTAACCCGTTTGTTGCTGGCAAAATTTCACCTGACAAAAAATTGCGCTGGGTAAGCAAGACCGAGATCGCCTTGGATGATGATGCAACGCATTTAATCATTGATTTTACAGATGCAAGCACCTTTGCAGATACAAATACCTATGTAATTTATGCTGGACATGACCGTACGAATCCCGTTACTGGCTATAAATTGACTTTGAAAAATGGAGAGGTAAACTACCTTTATGGCGGTTTTTCCATAAGTAGCAATGCTGAGAGAAATACCATTACGATAAGTGGTGGTACAGCGAAAAATTCTGTTTATGGCGGTTACTCTGACCAGAATGCCACGGAAAATAGCGTTACGATAAATAGTGGTACAGTGAATAATGTTCTCGGCGGTTGTGCCAGAAACTACAATGCTAGGTACAACACCGTTACGATAAATGGAGGTAAAGTAAGGAGTAATGTTTACGGCGGTTATGGCGGTAATTATAACGTTGGCGATGCCACGAATAATACCGTCGAGATAAGCGGTGGTGAAGTGATGGCTGGTGGTAAGGTTTGCGGCGGTTCCTCTGGCCAAGGCAATGCCACGTACAATACCATCAAGATAAGTGGTGGTACAGTGAAAGCAGAAGTTCACGGCGGTAGTTCTGGTCGCAATGTTGAGAAAAATGCCGTCGAGATAAGCGATGGTATAGTGGAAAATTTTGTTTACGGCGGTTGGTCTAGTGGAAGCGGCAATGCCAAGGGAAATACTGTCACGATAAGTGACGGTACAGTAAAGAATCGTGTTTGCGGCGGTTGGTCCAGTAATGCCGGCAATGTCACGGAAAACATCGTTACGATAAGCGGTGGTGAAATGAGTAAGGATGTTTTTGGCGGTCACTCCTCCACTGGAGATGCCACAGGAAATACAGTCAATCTCGTTGGTTTTGGCGGCACGTTAGATGGCGTAGTGACGGATAATCAAAAAACACCGAGTATTGGCGGTACGGTCTATGGTGGCTATTCGAGCGGGTTGGTTTCAGGGAACACGCTGAATGTCTACGGCACGGGAACGAAGGCAGGGAACATAGCGAACTTCGATACCATGAACTTTTTTGCTCCTGCAAGTGCAACGGAAAGCATGCTGTCTGCAACAACTGCAACAAATGCGGTGAACCTTGGAAATTCTAAAGTTGTGCTGGATAAAGATCCCGGCTATACATTAACACTTCTTCATTCCAATGCAGGAATTGACGGAAGCACAGCAAAATTTTATCTTGGCACAGACGAGAAAGGATTAGGAGCAGTTGAGTGGGGTGCTTCGCAGGCGGCAGGCTATGTCAGGGCGAGCAAAACGGGGTTTGAGTTGCTCAATGCAAATAAGGATTTGGTATGGGGGGTTCAAAACGTACTCTATGCAGGAATGTTTACGGACGAGAACGGTAATGTTCTGCCCACAAGCGAACAAGCGATTGTAAACCTTGCTGATGTTTTGGGAGCGGATCCCAGTTATGCCGGCACGGTTTACGGAGCGTATGATGCACGGGACGGACATTCTGGAATGGGCGGTACAGTCGAGATTGGAGCGGATGTTGACGCACCGAATGTCGTTCTCGTTGGTGGAAATGGAGCCGCCCCAACGGGAAATACGTTGAACGTCAAGGGAAGCGAAGCCAAGGCAAAGAGCATAGAGAAATTCAATAACATCAATTTCAGTAATGCAGAAACCGGAAAAACAGCGCTCTCCGTAACGGATGCCGATATCACAGGGGCAAAGATTTCCTTGGATGCGGTTCCTGCAGATGATGTAACGCTTTTAAAATCCACGAATGAAATGCAAACGAATGGCAACGAAACGTACTGCATCAAGGAATTTAATGTGACAAACAGGCTTGTCGGCAAGGCAACGAACCAAGGCGATTCTGTTTTAGTCAAGCAGGGGCGGTTTGAGGTTAATGGTAATAAAACGGAGCTTGCTTGGAAAAATAAAAAGGCTTTCCTTGCAGGAACGCATACAGATGCATGGGGAAATACTGTCTCCGCAACGGACAGCACCGTGGCACTTGCAGAAGTTCCGACAGGAATCAACAAGATTTATGGTTCTTATACGGAAGATGGATCTCCTGCAACGGGGGGAACGATTGACCTCAAGACGAATCGGGATTTCTCAGGCATTGACCTTGTTGGAGGCTATGCTTATGGAGGCGGTCCCGTCGGCACGAATACGCTGAATGTCCGTGCCGTTGGCTCAAAGGCTCATAACGTTTCAGACTTCAGCAATATCAACTTCTATGTTCCTGCCTCAGCAGTGAATGGGGACGTGATGCTCACATGTACGGATACGGAGAACGCAACCTCCCTTGAAGGAACAACGGTCAAGACGGCCATGGAATCCAATTCCCAGCTGAAGAAGAACGAGAAAATTGTTCTCTTGAAGAACGCAGAAGCCGGTATCGTAACAGATGCCAACACCAAGCTGGACGGCAAGATAGAGGTCGGCGGCTGGATGGAATACGATGGCACGGTAGCGCTTGTTGATGGTAACAAGGAATTGGTGCTGACACTCAACAAGGACATGCAGCAGGACAAGCCGACACCGGAGCCACCGAAACCTGATCGTCTGACCGAGAACTCCAAGACGTTTGCAGAGACGAGGGCAGCTGGGATTTCCTTCCTCAACAATGCCGCAGATATGGTGGCAGGACAAGGCTGGCTGCATGCAGAGAGCGCTGCGGAGGCAGAGGAACAAGCAGTGGGAGCAAATATGAATGAGGTACCCCATGCACAGGTGGGTTTCGCTCTATTTGCGGCACTTGCTGCGGCAAGCATGCGCTACGAGACAGGCTCCTATGTGGACAGCAAGGGCTGGGGCATCAACGTGGGAATGTCCCGTATCCTCCACCAAGAGGACGGCAAGACCTTGATCGCTCCCTTCTTGGAATACGGCAAGGCAAGCTATGACAGCTACCTCGACAACGGAACGCATGGCAATGGAGCGAACCAGTATTTCGGTGTCGGCTTCCTTGCCCGCAAGGACTTGAACACGGGGCTTTACTATGAAGGAAGCATCCGTCTTGGACAGATGAAGGGCGACTACGAGGGACTGGACAAGTACGACACGAAATCCATGTATTATGCCCTCCACGCAGGAATCGGCAAGGTCGTTCCTGTGAACGACAAGTCCAGCATGGACTGCTACGGCAAGCTGTTCTACACGCACCAGAACGGCGACAGCGTG
>JAZLHW010000087.1:0-34793 GCA_045617105.1 Selenomonadaceae bacterium
AATTCTTGAATTTCTTCTTCTGTCAGCTTGGACAAAAAAGTTTCTCCCGGCTGTATCATCTTGTCAATGAGATTCTTCTTCTTTTCCTGCAGCTGATAGATCTTTTCTTCAATCGTATCTTTGGTGATCAACTTCAGCACCTGCACGTTTTTTTGCTGACCAAGCCGATACGCACGGTCTGTTGCCTGATCCTCCACCGCTGGATTCCACCAAGGATCGTAATGAATGACCATATCCGCTCCCGTCAGGTTCAGCCCCGTACCGCCTGCCTTCAAGGAGATCAAGAATACGGGGACTGCACCCTTGTTGAAATCCCGTACCAGTTCCATGCGCCTAAGGGACGGCGTTCCCCCATCCAAGTAAAAATAAGAGATCCCAAGCCTCGAAAGCCTTTTTCCAATGTTTTGCAGCATAGCCGTAAACTGCGAAAACACCAACATGCGATGCCCGCTCTCCATTGCTTCCCCCACAATTTCCTCCAGCATATCCAGCTTTCCCGTGCCTCCATCATAATCCTCCAAGAACAGGGACGGGTCACAGGCGATCTGGCGAAGCCTTGTCAGGATAGAAAGGATCTTTATCTTGACCTCGCCTGCATTCCCGCCTTGCAGGACTGCCGCAAATTCCTTTTGGCTCTTGAGGAAATATGCCTTATACAGCTTTGCCTGCTTTGCCGTCATCACATTCATGCGGCGGCTCTCCACCTTATCAGGAAGTTCCTGCAAGACGTCCTTCTTCAATCGGCGCAGGATAAACGGCATGATCTTTCGTCTCAGGTCTCTTGCCGCCTGTTCCTCACTGGCTCGGACAATGGGGATCTCATACCGCTCCTTGAACTTCTTGTGGCTGCCAAGATAACCCGGCATCAAAAAATCAAAAATGGACCAAAGCTCCGTCAGCGTATTCTCCATTGGAGTTCCTGTCAGGGCAAAACAGCCCTCTGCCCGCAGCTTCTTGACTGCCTTTGCATTCTGCGTTGTTGGATTTTTGATCTGCTGCGCCTCATCCAAGAAGCAGTAACGGAACTTCATTTTTTCATAGATCTCTATATCCCGTTTCAGCAAATTGTAGGTCGTGACCAGAACATCGCATGAACCGCCTGCCTCCTCAAGAAGCCTCTTGCGCTCCTCCTTGCTCCCTGTCACGGCAATGCCCTTCAGCGCAGGCGTAAAACGTGCCATCTCGTCCAGCCAGTTATAGAGCAGCGAGGTGGGAGCAACCACCAAGGAGGGCGGTTTGCCAGCTTCCTGATTTGCCATCAAAAAGGAAAGTACCTGCAGCGTCTTGCCAAGCCCCATGTCATCAGCAAGGATCCCGCCCAAATGATAGCTTGACAGCGCAGACAGCCAGCCAAAGCCCGTCACCTGATAATCACGCAGGGTATCCTGCAAGCCCTCCGGCACATCTACATCCACGTCCTCCGGATGCCGAACATCACGAACCAAGGCACGAAACTGCTTGCTTCGCTCCAAACGCAGGCTCTCGTCCTCTCTTGCCATTTGATCCAAATACATCGCATGGGACAAGGGAAGCTGTGCCTTCTGCTCCTCCGTCATTCCTTTTTTCATACCGGTACTTTCCGCAAGCTGTGCCATAGAGGAAAGCTGTCTCTCGCCCAGCGTAATAAAGGTTCCGTCCTTCATACGGTGATACTTCCGCTTCTGCCGATAAGCGGACAAGATATCCAGTATCTCGTCCATGTCCACATCCTTTGCACGGAACGTGACCTCCAAAAGATTTTCGTCATTGATGCTGACACCTGCTGTAATCTTCGGTGCCATACGCACAGGTTTTTCCGAAAAACCCTCTGCATAAAATACTTCTGCCTTCTCCGCAAGCTCCGGCAAAGCCTCTGTCAAGAACTCATAGCTTTTTTCTTCGTCCTCCTGCACCATACAGCTTCCCTTCTCTTGAAAGCCGTATGCATAAAAATAATTCATCAAATCATTTTCCCCGTCCCTGTCACGAAGGATCGTACACCCTTTTGGAGCTGACGGTTCTTCCCGAAGCACAGGGTGAAAGGAATGTTCCCCATAAAAAAACACAGGACGCACCTCAATGCCATCCCTGCAATAGTCCAGATACAGCTCCGCCCGCAAGGGTACCGTCAAAAAACGGTTCTGGTAATCATCTGCCACCTGCACATCTGCTGCCAGCTTCAGCCTTGGCAAAACACCCTCGAAAAACCTTGCCATATCCGAATCCTTGAAAAAAACCTGCTTCCCATTCCGAAACAACTGCATGAGAATTGACATATCCTTGGCATGTGCTTCCTCCTGCAAATAAAGGATTCCATCTTTGTAGATCACCCGTGCAGCTTCATCCAAAACGAAGCAGTCCTTTTCACACAGCGAAATGCGACCATCTTCCTTCCACCGCTCAACGGATACCCTCGGCTGAACATTCTCCTGAAGCACCTTTGTATCCACGGGGCTATCCCCATGGAACGAACAAGGAACTGTATGGCCGCTCATCAAGCGCAAAAACTCCAAAAACATTCTTGGTGTCAAGTAAAAATCCTTTTGGTAAAAAACGCTGCCGCCCGACGAATAATACCGACTGCCCAGATCCGTATAAAACGAAACCGCATTCTCCTCCTCCCATGCCTTGTTGATAAGCTCCCATAGCCCCTTGGATATCTCATCGCCAAAAAACATGGAATCAAACCGAACCGTCAAGCCCTTCCCAAACGACATTTCACCAGTTCCCTGCTCTGCACGGCTCAGAAACTCCTTGATATTCCGAAAGACATACATTTTCTCCTCCCCAATGCGGAGGTTCAGCAAAAAAACGGTATGGTAATATAGCTCCCTTATCATTAATGTTGGTTCCAAACGCAGCTTTTGCCGTGTTGAGGCCAACGCTCCTCCCGAATACAGATCCAGAATCCGCAAGCCATCTGCGTACCTGTCCTTTCCCACATATACTCCCCCTTTTCCGCACTGCTTCCGCCAATTTCCCTCACAAAGCGCATACTGCCGATTCCTCTGCAAGCACCATACAGAAACCAAAAGAATGCAGGCACTAGCATTTGCTAACACCTGCACTCCTTTTCACTTAGACTCTCTTTTTAACCCAAACAGCAGATGAGCCAGTCCCCTTTAGCTCTGCCATAATGAAAATCATTTTTCTGCGGATACGGAAAGCATCTTCTTTGCATTCTCCTCAGCCGTCCTGCTGCTGTCAAATGCCTGAATTGCCCTGTCCTGTGCTGCCTTGTTCTTGCACAGCACAAGTGCCACCCGATTGCCCAAAAGCCGCTTCACCTGACGAAAAGCCAGCTGGTAATCCATACTGGAAGCAACCATCACATAGGAAGCCGCCATATCGCTGTGCGCCGCACCAACCAGCTCGGCAACAGACGGGCATTTCTCCTCACTGCCGGCAACAAGGACATGCACCCCTGCCTCCTGCAAATGCTGTGCCTCCTCAGCATCCTCCGCCACTGCCATCACAGCCACCTGCATCAAGGCATCATGCACACCGAGCGCATGCGGCTCTGACATATTCGTGATATGTATCTCACGCAGCGGATCCCAGCCGACAGCATGCTCCAAGACCTTGCCCGGATGGTCGGTATGCAGATGGACTGCGATCCCGTTCTCCCTTTGCTCTACCAAGGTAAAAACACCGAACTCCTTGAGCTGGCGTTCCATCTCTGCAATCTCTACCTTTTGGTTCTTCACCCGAAAACGCACACAGTAAGGACGAACCAGATCCTTGCGCGGATCCGGCATACCATCATCCTGCTTGCCGATCCCCAAGGACAGGCTGACCGCAGGTGATACAAAATTGCCATCCAGTCCCTTCAAGCAGCCCTTCAAGAACGTAAACATGATCCGTGCGCCGGCATCCTTGTCATCCACCAAATGCATCGCCTTTTCGCCTGCCTCAATGGCAGTCACCAAAATATCCGAAATCGCCTTGTTGGCACGGACTGCGTAATAAGCACCCTTTGCTACCGCCTTTGCGACCTTAATGAACGGCCTGTCCTGACCGTCCTCCGGAAACACACGCTGCGCATAGAGAATGCCATACTGAAATGCTTTGCCGAACTCCGAGGAAGTCGCATCGTACTTTCCTGACAGCCCCTTCCCTATGCCTCGGAAAAGCTGTGCCAGTACAACGCCGGAGGAGCCCCTCGCCCCAAAGACAGCCGCCGTAGATACCCTGCGGGAAAGTCCGCCAATATTATTGTCCTTGACCTCCCAAAGGGGCATAACAGCAGCTCCCATCGTCCGCAGAATATGCGTCCCCGGGAACTTCCCCTCTCCCTTCAGCTGATTGATATTCTCATACTCCAGCAAAAACTCACTATACGCACCAGCAACCATGCGCTTAAAGTCACTGCCTGTAATTACCTCCCTGTTCTCTGCCATTCAACGACCTCCAGTTATCATACATCTGCCAGTATTTTCATCCGGCAAAGTCACTTTCTTTTCAGAAAATTATACCAAAGCCACACACAAAAAGAAAGTCCCATCGAGACAATTCGGAAATTTTCTTGTAAATAAACAACTATCACGAGAGGTCTGCAAATAATCTTCCAAAAAATAAGGAGGTAAAATGAAAAAAATGTCGAATTTATCTTTGTAAGGTATTTTTTAAGATAAGACAACCTCTAAAATATAGTTACAAGGAGTTCGCCATGTCTAAAACAACGACTGCAAAAAAAAGAATTACCTCTAAGCAGGAATCCATAGATCCGAGCAAACAGGAAGCGTCCCTTTCCACGCAGGAAGCAAAGCCAGAAGAAAAAAAAGAAAATACTGCGCCGCCAAAAACTGCTGCCCGCAAAAAGCGCGGACGCCCCCGCAAGAGCGTGGAGACACCCCAAAAAGAAACGGACAGCAAGCAAAGCACCGAGACAAGCAAGGCAGAACCGAAAGCTCCTCTGAAGCCATCCGGCAAGGAACGTCTTTTCGCTCTGGATATCGGCACTCGAAGCGTAATTGGTATCATTGCGGAACAAAATGAGGACGGCAGTATGAATATCCTCCGCACAGCACGAAGGGAACACAAAACCCGTGCCATGCTCGATGGGCAGATCCATGATGTTCCGCAGGTCGCTTCCATTGTCCGAGAAGTCAAGGATATCCTCGTTCGGGAAACCGGTCCCATCAAGAGTGCCGCCGTTGCAGCAGCAGGGCGAGCGCTCTATACCATGACCGCAGACGCAAGTCTCGAAGTCAACGGCATTATTACGAAGGAACAGGAACGAGGTCTGGACTTTGCCGGCGTGCAGGCAGCACAGGCAAAGCTTGCCTCCTCCCATACCATTGACGATCCGACTCGCTACTACTGCGTAGGCTACAGCACCATCAAATATGTTTTGGATGATGTTCCCCTGAAATCACTGGTCGGGCAAAGAGGAAAGCTTGCAAAGGCATCCATCATCGCAACCTTCCTGCCCCGTCAGGTCATTGATTCCATGCAGTCTGCCCTCCATGCAGCAGACCTTGAAATGCGTGCCCTGACGCTGGAGCCGATCGCCGCTATCAACGTCCTGATTCCTCCGACCATGCGCCACTTGAACCTCGTTCTCGTGGATATCGGTGCCGGCACCTCCGACGTTGCCATTACGAAAAACGGCTCCATCATTGCCTACGGCATGGTTCCGCTTGCCGGCGACGAGATCACAGAAGCGATCTCGCAAAAATTCCTGCTGGACTTCAACGTGGCTGAAGAGGTAAAAAGGAAGGCAACCGCCGGAAAAGGGGCTGTGTTCTCCGATATCCTTGGCGCAGAATACGACCTCTCTGCCGATGAAATCATTCAGCCGATTCTGCCAAGTGTTCAAAATCTGGCAGAAGCTATCGCCAAACAGATCCTTGAGCTCAACAGCGAAGCGCCGCAAGCCGTCATGTTGGTCGGCGGAGGTTCCTTGACACCCAAGCTTGCCGACTTTGTATCCGAAGCACTCGCTATGCCGCTGAACCGAGTTTCCATCCGTACACCGGACAAGGTCAACGACATTACAGAGGTTCCTCTTGCCCTGCGTTCTCCTGATGCAGTTACCCCTCTTGGTATCCTGAAAATTGCGTCCATCAACACGCTCCACTTTCTTTCCGTTTACGTCAATGAAGAAGAATTCAGCCTTTTCAATTTCCGAGAACTCACGATCTCCGATGCCCTCCTCCATGCAGGGATACAGCTCCGCAAGTTCAATGGGCATCCGGGACTTGGGCTCATGATCACGATCAATGGGGAAAAAGAATCCTTCCCGGGAACGCTTGGCACGTTTGCAGAGATCACCATGGACGGAAAGCCTGCCGAGCTTGATACCATCGTAAAAAATGACAGCCACATCACGATCCTGCCGGGCAAGAACGGCACCACACCGGAGCTTCACATCAACGATGTCATTCAAGCCACAGAGGAATACCGCATTTACATCAACGGCGAAGAAGAAATCATTCATCAGCAAATATTCATCAACAATTTGCCTGCTGCAGCAGATTACGTCCTAAAGGACGGCGACATCATCGAAACGCGCGAGCCGAAAACACTTGGCGAGGCACTGCGCGCAGCCGGGCTTGCTCCCATGGGACGGCGCATCCGATACACGTTCAACGGGCAAGCCTCCCACTATTCCTGCCGTCCGGAGATCTTCGTCAATGAAGTGGAGGCTTCCATTTCCCAGCCCATCAACGAAGGCGACCGCATTGAATACAACGGAAACGATACGCCCAAGCTCGGCGATGTTCTCAATCTCAGGGATTCCGACACCAGCATCACGATTTACTATAATAAGGAAGAAACCAAGATCCCTGCCGCCGGTGTTGAGCTTACAGTCAATGGCAGACCTGCCAGCACGGGGACGATCATCGAGGACGGCTGCGACATCAAATTCTCAAAATCCCCTCGCACGGCTACGATCGTCAGCGAAGCCCTTCTTGCCGTCAATTTCCAGCCACCGGCAGCAACCAGCCGCAAGAAGGTAACGATTCTCGTCAACCAAAGACCTGCTGTCTACACCGATCCGGTCAAAAACGGAGATTCCTTAGATATCATCATTACTTCAATCGATGAAGCAGCTCCCCCACAGACAGAGCCTGTCAGCAACAGTGCAGGAGTACAAACGCTTTCCGCGGTCAACCAAAGCGCAAGACCAAAGGAACCAAAAATTTCTATCAACCCATCTACGATTCCGGGACTTGACAGTGCTATTCAGGCATCGCGGCAGCCCGAAGAGCCAACCCCTCCAACCACCCCAAAACCATCTCCCTTCAGCAGCTTCATCAAGAATTTTTCCGATAAATAAGGGAGCAGATTTTTCCGACAATTCCCCGCAGATGGCTATTGACAAAATTTGATTCCTTCAACCATATAGATTCTAAAGAGAATACATGGTATAATAGCAATAAGAACAGTATTTTTGTTGATACGTGCGGTGTATTTTGAGGCTTTATGAAGAACCTTGTTGTTTTCATAAAGCTAGGCGGTATTGTCAGATTCTTTTTAATCCTTTGTTTTTTATACGATTTCAGAAAAGGGCGTGATTATTATGAATGAAGAACAACATTTACAAGATACGATGATCGATCTTAAATATCTCAGACAAGAGCTTCAAGACGCAGTAGAAATTTTTTTGCCGGAAATGCAAAAAGGCAAATTGCTGAGCAAAAACACCGCTGACAGAATCGCAAGCTTGATGACTCGTGTTGTGGACAAGCAAAATGAACTCCTGTCCACAGAAGCATTCGAGGGCGAGCAAGAGATCCGCACGATAGCAGATGCAGAAGCAGCCATTCAGGAATGGAAGGAACGCCTTGCGGAAGCCAAACGCATGGAAGAAATCACAAACAGCATGCAGAATTTGCTCTCGCTTGTGCAAAATGGCTTAAACGAAATAAAAAATTCAAAGAATGGAAAGAATGTTTCAAAGGAAATGTTGGAGAAGTACGCATTTTACCAGCAGTTTTTGGAGAATGCACAGAAAAATGGCGGGAAGATCGACCTGAATCTTCCAGGAATGCAAATGGGAAATATCATGGCAGCTGCCTCACAGCCAGCAGAACGCAAGGATACCGTCAGCCAGAGCAGCAGCCCAACTCAAAAAAGCACCTCTGCTCCAGCAGCAAAGGAAAGCTCCAGCCATTCTGCCGCATCAGAAGAAGCAGAACCTGAACCTGCAGCTAATCACAAGCCTGTACAGGCTGCCGCATCAGCCAATACACCAAAAAAGACTGAACCCCTTCCCTCGAATCCTACCTCCATGGAATCTATCGAATCCTATGTGTCAAAGTGGCTGCCGCCGGAAAATCAAGAGAAAACTGCTTCTCAAAATACAACAAGAGCAGAGGAAAAGAATACCTATGCAACAAGCGGTTTTGCTTCGGCAATGACAGAGAACGAACCTGTCAAGAATACAGCATCTTCCGACTCTGACTTATTCGAGTCGTTTGGCCTGTTTTTCAGGAGAAACCTCTCACCCATTGACCGTACCTAAAAGGAACCCATACGTGACAAGGAGTTGTTGTCATGCAGGATTTTCATGATCTTGTTCGCCTTTGCAAAGGACATACCACTTATATCCAAACGCACAACTTCCCAGATCCAGATGCCTTTGCCTCTGCGTATGGATTGCAGGAGCTTTTGCGGGAATTTGGCATACATGCCAAGATCTGCTATGAAGGAAGAGTAGATAAGCTGAGTACGCAAAAGATGCTCCATGCCCTAGAGATCGAGATCTATTCCTATGACGAGATCCGATCCGTTCTCTCGGAGGACGATTACATCATCTGCGTAGATTCCCAAAAAAATTCCGGAAACATCACGGATTTTATCGGCGAGGAGGTTGCCTGCATCGACCATCACCCAACCTTCGTGCCAATAGAGTACAAGTACAAAGACCTTCGGGCGACTGGTGCTTGTGCAACCATCCTTGCGGATTATTATCAGCAGCTTGGAATCGTTCCATCGTCACACGCTGCAACTGCACTGATCTATGGTATCAAAATGGACACCCTGCAATTTTCCAGAGGCGTAACGCGCAAGGACATAGAAATGTATGCCTTCCTTTTTGACTATGCCGACAAAGATCTGATCTCCGACCTAGAGCGAAACAATATGGAGTTCAATGACCTAAAGGCATACGGTACGGCAATCGAAAACATCAAGATCTACGGATTCACGGGATTTTCTTATATCCCCTATGATTGTCCTGATTCCATGATCGCCATGATATCGGACTTTATCCTGTCACTCGTCGAGGTAGAGGTTGCTGTTATCTATTCCAGAAGACCAGACGGCTTGAAGTTTTCGGTTCGTTCGGAACGCAGTGACGTTCCGGCTGGCACCTTCGTCCATAAAGCACTGGAAGGGTTGGGTACCGGCGGAGGCCATGCCACTATGGCAGGTGGGCATATCCAGACGAATGACTTGCCGAAGCTCGGAAACTTCCCCGATGATTTCCTGAGAGAACGCTTCCTCGCTGCATTGGAGCAGTAACGGAACACCTTCTCGCTGCACAAAAAAACAAGCTTAATTTTTTCAATTTCATATATTTTTCATAAATTTACAAATACTTTTCATCTTTCTGCATTATAATAAGGGTGTCGTTTGAGTTAGCTTTTTAAAACTCAAATGGAATCTTTTCCCCTTCTCTATTTTTTCTTCCGGCAACGTGGATGTTGCCGGTTTTTTTTGCACCAAAAAAGCCCGTCCTGCAACCAGAACGGGCCTGCATTCAATCCAAAATGTAGATCTCTAAACTCCTGCAGCCAAAGGAAAGTGCCTCACTGTGGGTATCAAAAGCAATATCAATGCGATTTCCATTGATTCCCCAGCCAATGTCCTCCGCTACTGCCATGCCATAGTCAGGAATAAACACCTTCGTTCCCAACGGAATAAAGGTAGGATCGACCGCTATCACACCATGACGCACCAAGGTACCGCTTGCCGTATACGAGCTAAGCCCCGGATCCTGCGAACTGTAAGCAGTTGCTTCCACAAAGACCACCCGACCGGACGGAAACTCCTCTGGCATGGACTCCTTCCCCGATACATCAGCCTCTTGAAGTGCCTCATAAGTGATTGGACCGCAAACACCATCCACTGCCAATCCTGCCTTGCGCTGAAAACGCTTGATAGCGTTTACCGTCACAGGACCGCAAATACCATCCACAGCTCCGGAAAGAAAACCCTTCTCGATGAGAAGTTCCTGTACATGCTCCACATCTTTGCCCCGTGTCCCAAGCTTGACGGCAATCCCAGCAGGAACACTCTCCGTGCCTTCCTTGCCTGCACTCTTCTCCTGCAAACACTTCATAGTACTAGGACCGCAGATGCCGTCTGCCTTCAATCCCATATCCTTCTGAAAACGGGAAATAGCATCCACCGTTTCCTTGCCGCAAATGCCATCCGCCTTGCCTGAAAAATATCCCGTTGCCAGCAACAGCTCCTGCACTTTCCTCACATCATCGCCGTGCATACCCGACTTTACAGAGGCAGCACTCGCCGCTCCTTGAAAAAGAAGGCAAAGAACCATTAAAAACACGACAATTCTCATCTTTCCCATCCAGCAAGCCCACCTTTCAAATTTTGTGAAAGCCTCTGTAAAAATGATATCAGTTTTCCCGTTTTCCGTCAACTTACTGCTGAACTTAAATTCCCCTCCAATACATACCGTTTCTATATTTTATTCCTTCCAAGCACCTTAAAACCGACAATCTGCAAACTCCTCTCAACTGTCCCACATCATCGGCTCATGCACATTCGGACGGATCTCATCCATCAGGTTCTTTCGTAGTTGTTTTTTTTCGGAAAACAACGTATACTGCAACTATATGAATACTTTTTAGGATTTTGTCAATTACAGGAGGCTTTAACATGCAAGCTTTGGCAAGCGATTTTGACGGGACATTATTCTTTGCAGACCAAGAAGGTTTCTTTTACGATGAGGATCTGGCAGGAATTGCGACTTTTCAGGAAAAGGGCAACTTATTCGGAATTTGTACAGGGCGCCCCATCAATCCGATCCTTTCAGAAACGGAGGGAAAGATCGATTTCGATTTTTACGTTTTAAGCAATGGTGCAAGGGTACTCGACAAGGAAAAGAACGTCGTTTTCCAAAAGCTTCTTCCCAAGTCTGTAGTACGGGACATGTACGAGAACTATCACAGCGTTGGCCAAATGTTTTTCCATTCTTCAAAGGAGATCTATTCCATTTCCGGCGACCCAAAGGGCTTCAAGGCTTCCGTAAAGCCACTGGAAAACACAGACGACCTTGATACCATGGATATCTTCTGCTGTGCCATCGTTCTGGATTCCGTGGAAAAAGCCACGGCGCTTTGCAAGCACTTGGAAGGAAGCTCTTCCCTGTTCAGCGTTTACCAAAACGCTCATGCACTCGATATTATCCCGTTTGGATGCAGCAAAGGCGACGGCATCCAAATCGTAAAGGAGCATTACCATATCCGCACTATGGCAGGAATCGGCGATTCCTTTAATGATATCCCATTGCTGGATAATGCAGACGTAGGCTTTACCTTTTACAACTCGGACGAACGTGTGCGAAGCCATGCAGATTACCTCGTGAACCGCTTGGCAGAGTCCATTGCCATCATGGAACAGCAATGATCTGCACACCAGTATCCCATGCAAGATCATAGATCACTTACATTCAAAAAAGACTGCTGCACGAACCTGCAGCAGTCTTTTTTCTTCACCAATTACCTCGTCTTGATCGAAGCTTCCCCTATTCCTGCAAGGAATACATCACTGTGCGCCAAGAAGCGCCGCCACGCTGTTTCGATTTGCAAACATGCCCATCTGTGCCTTGACAGCAAACATCGCAAGCTGCTGCTGCGTATCCTCAGATCTCAGCTGCATTGCCATTTTCGCTATATCTGCACTGCCATTCGTCCCCTCCGCATCTGTAAGCTGCCGAGCTTCCGTTTCATAATTCGCCGACTGATAGCCGAGTCCCTGCTGTGCTGCACCAATGGACGTTGCCTGCCCCAATGCGGAATCCAACGCAGCATCCACCGTATCCAACGCTGCCGCAATGCCATCTGCAGAAGAAAGGTCTATCGTTGACTTGCCTTCCCCATCAGCAAGCCCCAAACCCTGTGCTGTCATGTTGCCGAGCGTCACATTCTTTGACATGCCATCAGGTCCTGCTACCCCAACACTCTGCGAGCCGTCCAGCAAAGTCTTGCCGTTATAGGTCACGCCTGCATTCTCATTGATCTGCGAAATCGTCTGATCCACAGACTTTTGAAGTGCCGCACGGTCAAAATCCCCGTTCGTCCCATTTGCCGCAGAAATAAGATTCTCACGCAGGGAAGAAAGTGCTTCCACAGTATTGTTCACCGCACCGCTCGCCACGTTCAGCATAGCATTCGTGTTCTGCGTATTCGCATTTGCCTGAGCTACAGAATTGATATTGACTGCCATACGCTTTCCTATTGCGTAATCCGACACCCCATTCGCAGCACTTGGATACTTCGAGCCGGAAGCAATCACCTGTAACGTGTGATTGTAATCACTGCTGATTTTGTTGAACGCATTCACACCGCCGATATTCATATTCATCACCCTTCCCTGTCCAAATCAAGCCACATTCCTTTGGCAATATTATAACGCATAGCAACAAAAAAACCAATCTAATTTTTCATTTATCATCAAAATCTCCCGTATTTCATCCTTGTCAACAGTCCCAAAACATGATATGATAAGAAGGTCGGTTGACGCGGGCATAGTTCATCGGTAGAATACGAGCTTCCCAAGCTCGGGAGGTGGGTTCGATTCCCATTGCCCGCTCCATAAGAAAGCAAGAGGCTTCACGATTTATTCGTGAAGCCTTTTTTGTCGTTTCTATCAAACATTTATTTAGATGGCATCATAACAAGGTTCACGGGCAGGTTCGATGCTCCCGGCGGAGAAAATTCAAAGATTATTTCCTTGTTTCCATCATAAACGCCAAGGTCAGCAAGAGCTGTGTCCGGTGTTATCACCTCTACACCATGAACTCCATCCTCTCCAAAGAACGTCTTTCCCAAGGGGGTCATCAGTATTTCTTTTTTTCCGAAATTCCCCTGTGAAACAGTCATTACGCCTGCATACGTTCCGCCAAGCGGCATGAGCATGTACCGTGTCGGCATCGTATTCTTTGCCTTAAGCTTCACTCGGTAAAGCACACCATAGTTTCCATAATTGACCACGACAGAACCATCCGTCGCATCTACGCCGACCTTGTAAGGCTCAATGTCTCCGTCTGCCAAGCGGACACAAACCGGTCCATCCGCTGCGGGATCATAAGTACTCTTTCCAACAAGAGTACGGTTCATGCCACGAAATGTCCCGCGCAGGCGAGATTCGCTCTTTGGCAAGATCTTCGCTGACTTCACAAAACTGCACGGATCTGCATCTGTAGGATACATCAGCACCGATACCTTGATTGGATGCGTCGTATCAAAATCATACATGCCGCAAACAATTTCTCCCGGCTGCAGCACGACATCACTCATACGAGGCTGCAGCAGCTGCGTGCTTCCCTTCATGAAATAAAGGGTTTCCTTCAAGCTGTTCTCAAAGTATTCCGCCTGCACTGCCTTGCCAACTGCAAAATAGTTGTCGCTTCCGCCGTTCATGCCTCCACGTCTCACATGCACCTTCGTAAAATCATCATCCTCACAGGTAAGGAGCACACTAACCTTTTTGGGCTGCTTCGTATCATTCAGGTGGTAATAGAACACTCGTGCCGAACCCTCTACCTTATCCTCGTAAAGAATTCCATCCGAAGCAACATATTCCGGACTGTCCGACAGCAAAAGAGTTCCGCCGCTGTCCGCAGCTTCCGTTTCCCATCGAGTCATGTATTGGAACTTTTTGGTTCCTCTGGGATCATCTTTTCTCTTTTGGAAAACATCTCTTATTTTTCTCTGTTCTGAAGCTGCCGCTGCCTGCCTTGTCTGCCGTCTCTGGCTCTCGGCTTTTTCCTGACGGATCTCCCTCTGTTTTGCCACCTGTGCAGGATCTGTCCTGACAATCGTGCTGTTTTCCGAATTTTGTCCGGCTTCCACCTGCGGTGCTGCCATTAAGCAAAACGCCGTCCCTAGAAGGCAGGCTGCCCAAAGTTTTTTTCCTGATCTCATGCTTACTTCCCATCCATTCTTTATTTTATCATGCGCCCATTGCGATCTCGACCACCAAAAACACTTAACAAAAACTGCTTATTTTGCCGATGACATCCATCCTTTCACAATTTATGCTGAAAAAGATTCAACTTCGTGAAAAGCTCCGCTTTCCATAATCGAAATCGGAATTCCTGCAGCCCAAAGATTGGTCTTGGAATATTCACTCGCTGCAAGAGATACGGATCTGTATCAAACGTATTGAACCCCGCATCTCCTGTCACCGCCGTCAAATACTCATTCTGCCGAAGCATTTCCCTCATATCTGCATCATAAGCCCCATTCGGATAGGAAAAGCTGTAGATCGTCTGCATGCCGTTCCACTCCATAATCAGCTTAGAAAGAAGCATCTCCTCTGCCTGCTCCTCCTTAGAAAGCTTGGTCAGCGACACATGATTTGCCGTATGGCTTCCAATCTCAATGCCTCGCTTCTGCATATCCTTGAGCTGTTCCCATGTCATGTATCCCTCAAGTCCAATGCTATTCGTCACCATGAATACCACGGCCTTCATTCCACGTTCTTCCAAAATAGGAAGAAGCTCTGTATAGTTATCCTCATAGCCATCGTCAAAGGTCAGGATGATCGGCTTTTCCGGAAGCTCCAGTTTCCCCTTCTTCGCCTTCATGAATTCCAGCAGCGTAATGGTCGTATAGCCTTGTTCCTGCAAATAATCCATCTGTTGGCAAAATTCCTTCGGCGGTACAGCATACGCTCTTTCCTCACCCAATTCCTTTGCATTTACCATGTGGTATTCCAAAATAGGAATTCCCTCCGGCGTGGGCGTAAGGCGAAGATACCCTGCTATCGCAGCAAAAAACAAGATTGCTGCTATCCCTGCAAAAAGCAAACCTTTCTTCCTTGTCAAAACAAAATCACTCTTTTCCTTCCGCATCCAATTCCTCTGCCATCTTCATCAGCTTACGAAACCGATGATTCACTGCCGACTTGCTCAAGCAAAGAAGCTCTGCCAAGTCCGACAGGGAGGCTTCCGGATGCTCCAATCTTGTATCTGCGGCTTCCCTCAGGACATCTGACAAACTCTCCAAACGTTTGGCAACCTGCAGCTTCCGGATACAAGCCAACTGCCTTCCTGCCGCATCCACAGTCTTTTGGAGATTTGCTGTTTCGCAATTCACCAAGCGATTCACCTGATTGCGAACCTCCTTGACATTGCGGGCAATTTCCATTCGCTCCACAGCCTTGTCTGCCTGAAGCATCCCCAAAAAATCGAGGATAGCGTCTCCTTCCTTCATATAGACGATATAATCGTCCTTGCGATCCGTGAAGCCCACAGGAAAATGCATCCGCCGAAGCAATTTATACAGCAATTCCCCCATAGCATAGCTTCCAGTAACCAACTCCAGATGATAGCCCGCCTCTGGCCTATTCACACTGCCGCCGCCCAAAAACGCTCCCCGCAAATAGGCTGCCTTGCAGCAGCTCCTGCGAAGGATCGCCATATCCTTTCCAATGTTCAAGCTGCCTGACTGCATGAGTCCCGTATGGGAAAGCAGCCTTGCCGTCTGCGGAGACGGCACGACACGCACCATATAACGGTTGTTCCGCCCCAGTCTCTTGGTACGGCTCACCATGATCTCCGTGCGCACACCCTCAATCTCCCGCTTCAAAAGCATAAGTGCCTTTCTTGCCACAGCAGCATTCTCTGTCGTAAAATTCACGCCAAAGGTACTTTTTGTACCAAAGGAGATCGTTCCCCCCATACGCAGGAGTGCGGTAAGCTCCGCCCTTCGGCAGCAGGAATCCTCGCCGATCACACGTGCCAGTTCATTCCTGACATCCGATGCAAACGATGCCATAAGCCCATCACCTCAGCGAATACTATGCTCCGTTTCGTCATACTCACCGTGGCGAAGAGCATAGATCATGCGCATAATTCCCTTGCAAAGCTTATCAGGATCATGCCGTCCCACATTCGAGTCGTCCAAAAGATCTTCCTTGACAAAACCGACACCCAAGGCATTGATCGCATCCTCATCGACCTCCACAGGTGTCGAAGCCTGCATGGAGCAGGCTTCCCTGTCCTCCAAGGAAATTGGTGTGGAATTGACTAAAACAAAGTCGATCGCGCCCTTGCCGGCATGGTCAAGAATTGCCTTGACATGCATAGATGCCGTATATCCATCTGTTTCCCCCGGCTGCGTCATTACATTGCAAATATAGATCTTCAGTGCATGGCTCCTGCAAAGTGCATCTGCCACACCATCCACCAAAAGATTCGGCATAATGCTCGTATAAAGACTGCCGGGGCCCAAGATGATAACATCTGATTCAACAATAGCATCCAGTGCTGACTGCACAGGCGCCACCTTCTCAGGAAAGAGCTTCACACGATAAATTTTCTTGTGTGCCTCCGGAATATGCGATTCCCCTTCTACTACTGTGCCATCTTCCATGATAGCATCCAGCCGCACATGCTCCTGACTCGCCGGCAGCACCCGTCCCTTGACCGCAAGAACCTTCGAAGATTCCTTGAGTGCCTGTTCCATATCGCCAGTCACTTCATTCATCGCCGCAAGGAAGAGATTCCCAAAGGAATGCCCCGCCAGTGCACCTTTTCCCTGAAAGCGGTACTGGAACAGCTTTTCCATCAATGGCTCCGTATCCGCGAGTGCCACCAAGCAATTCCTGAGATCGCCCGGCGGAAGGATATTCATGTCCTCCCGAAGCCGCCCCGATGAGCCGCCATCATCTGCCACAGTCACGACTGCCGTAACATTGCTGGTATCCGCCTTGATTCCTCGAAGCAGGACGGACAATCCATGCCCGCCGCCAATCACCGTCACGACAGGGCCCTTCCCCAGCTTGCGTTTCTCATAGATAATATCTACAAGACTCTTCGAATTATCTGGCAGCAAGATCGTAATGACAGAACGAATGACCTTGCGCATTGCGACCAGCATAATTGCCAATCCCACTGCCACCACCAAAAAGCCCACCACGGACGTGATCGTATAATTGTAGCTTCCCTTCCAAAGATACACCATTCGGAAAATCGTTTCCTCTATGATGTCCAAATATTTATAGTTAAAGACCAGCCCAAGCCCAAGGCTGACCATCATGACTCCTGCCGCAAAAAGCACAAACCATCGCTTGAACATCAAGCCAGGGTAAAGCCATTTCAATAAATGCATTCTTTCGTCCCTTTCCTCAACATTCCTCACGCGCATGTTCCAAAACATCGTTCTTCATCAAGTCACGATGCTCCAAGCGCACGGGATACCCTCTTGACTTCAGCAAGTCATAGAGATGCTTTGCTATGAACACACTGCGGTGCATACCGCCGGTACAGCCAATTGCAATCACAAACTGGTTCTTTCCCTCCTTGATATATTGCGGCACCAAAAAGTCTATCATCGGGTCAAGCCGTGCTATAAAATCCTGCGTCACCGGCCACTTGGCAATATACTCAGCAACCTCCTTCACCGCTCCGCTCTTATGGCGCATCGTTTCGATATAAAAAGGATTCGGCAGGAAACGCACGTCCAGCACCATATCCGCATCTAACGGCATACCAAACTTGAAGCCGAAGGAAAGCACATTGACACTCATCTGCTCGCCTTCCATACTTCCAAACAGTCGGTAGATCTTATCCCTAAGCTCTACCTTCTTCAATTCAGAGGTATCAATAATATAAGTTGCCTTGCTGCGTACGGGTGTCAATCGCTCCCGCTCCTTGGCGATACCTTCCGATATACGGGAAGACGGTGCCATCGGATGCCGGCGGCGTGTCTCCTTGTAGCGCCGAATGATTGCAGCATCGGATGCGTCCATATAAAGCATCTCGTACTCATAATCCGAACGATCCATATCCTCCAGCACCTGCACGAAGGTACCAAAGAACTCCCTGCTTCTCGTATCTACCACGAGAACCACTTTGCCCACATGCCCGCCTGAATGGGCGCAAAGCTCCACAAACTTCGGAATGAACACGGGCGGAAGGTTGTCCACGCAAAAATACCCCAAATCCTCCATATAACGGCATGCCTGCGTTTTTCCGCCTCCTGACATCCCCGTCACGATCACCAAGCGCGGCTTTTCCGTCTCTAGGACTTCCAACCCCTGCTCTGCCTTTTCCATCTCACTCATAGTCCTCTCCACGCTCCTGCCTATGCAACACATATCTGTAAATCGCCTTTGCAAATCCATCTTCCGTGCAATCCTCTGTCACAAAGTCTGCCATTTCCTTGACATGCGGCAAAGCATTTCCCATAGCCACGCTCTTTCCTGCCGCAGCCAGCATCGGCACATCATTGTCCGAATCCCCAATCGCCATGGTTTCCTCCATTGGGATTCCGAGCTTCTCTGCAAGCCTTTCAAGAGCCGCAGCCTTGCTCACGCCAAGATTCGTGATTTCCGCCAAGCAGGGATTGGATCTCACGGCAGAGATCCTGTCCCCGAAATGCTCTCTTAACTGCGCGATCCTCGCATTTGTTTCCTCTATGCCATCGCTGATAACCAGAAGCTTTGTCACATCTTTCGTCTGCTTCTTCATACCGTCCCAGCCAACAGCATTCCACGGAACCTGCTGATTCGCGATATAAAAATCCGTATACTTGTTTTCTGCCGCAAAGTAAAGCATGTCCTCACTAAAAAGCTGTACATGCCAGCCTCTCTCCCTGCAGAAATCTATCACCTCATGGATCAGCTCCGGTGCAAGAAAGCTGGAGTACAGCACCTCGCCCCGTACCGACTTGATCAGTGCTCCATTATAGGTGATGAGAGGAACATCCACCCCCAGCTTCTTTGCCAAAGGCAATGTCGCCCGATACATGCGTCCTGTCGCAATCGTGACGACCACGCCGCTTTGCACAGCCTCCCTGACAGCACGGACATTTCCCACAGACACCTCATGCCCAGATGGTACCAGCGTACCATCCAGATCCGTCACAAACAATCTCACGGACACAGCCATTCCCTCACTTTCCTAAAAATCCATCACCCTTATTGTATCTTTTATTGAAGCAACCTTCAACCCCTCTCCATAGGTTCGTCCCCTGCATACAGTTTTGCCAAGCATATAATGGTGCAGCTTAAGCAACCAAATTAATGACAGCTTCAGTAACACCATATGATTCCTCTTGATCCAGAAGATAACATGGACGAAACATCATATCTTGTGTTATGATGTTTACTGTAGGGTTACTTTTGTTTATCAAGAAAGAAGTGCATGTCTTATGATATTGCCTTTCCCGCTAGCACATCTGCTAAAATTCTTTTCCAAAAAGGATTGATTACAAAATGAACTTGAAAACTTTTTTTGATTTTTGTTCCGGAATAGGTGCTGGAAGATTAGGTCTTGAACAATGTGGACTATCATGCGTTGGACATTCCGATACCAGCCGACTGGCAGATACAACATATAGGCTTCTTCACAATGCTGCCGAAGATAGAAATTTTGGCAATTTAAAAAAATTATCAGGAGACACCTTACCAAGTTATGATATTTTAATTGCTGGATTTCCCTGTCAATCATTTTCGATTATCGGACGGCAGGAAGGATTTAAGGATGATCGTGGACAAATTATTTTTCACTTGGCAAGGTTATTGCGTGAATCACATCCCAAGTGTTTCATTTTAGAAAACGTAAAAGGACTTGTCACGCACGATAATGGCAAAACCATAAAAAGAATTCTCAAGGAACTTGATAACTCTGGCTATATAACAAGCTATCGTGTAATAGCAAGTCTTGATTGCGGAATTCCTCAGATGCGGCAACGTGTGTATTTTATAGGTTTTGATAAATCCCTAAACCTAAACGTCAAAAATTTCCATTGGCCTAATCGTGTCCCTGCACAACAGCTGTCAAAATTTTTGATTGATGAAGACAATATCCCCTCAGACGTAGATATGTACTATTTTACGAGATATCTTACAAATCCTACCAACATTGACAGACACTACTCTCTAAGGAAATTTCTAGAAGAAGAATATTTAATTTTAGATACTAGAATGAATGATATGCGGTTGTATCGAAACAAGGTGCCAACCTTGCGAGCACAGAGAGATGGAATATATTACGTTAAAAATCATGAACTTAGAATCCTGTCGGGGTATGAAGCACTACTTTTGCAGGGATTTCCTGTGGATTATGCAGATAGAGTAAAAGGCGTAGTGAATAATCGTCATCTGCTTATGCAGGCTGGAAATGCTATGACCGTTCATGTAATTAAATTACTTGGCAAACAAATATTGGAATTTATGGAGGATGACAATGAAACCAGGAGAACAATTTGAATTAGAGGCTTTAAAATATTTAAAAAATACATATTCTAATAGCCGCATTGATTACAAGCTACGCAATACCTCTGACTCTACGAAATCAGATATTGAGGTCTATTTGAATGGGGCATTATCTTTCTTTATAGAAGCGAAAGATGCCTATGCTCAATCGGGGCAATTCGTTCTTTTGGCTGATGAAGAAAAGAAAAAATTTATATTCTCCCCAAGAAACAAAAGCACCACCGATGAAATCACAGAATTAATGATTACGCATATGAACAATGATTTTGACAGGTTTTATTCCGCAGGTACTTCTGGTGCATCTCTTGATATAGATAACACCATATTTTCATCGTGGATAAAAAATTACTATAAAGCAAAGGCAGTTTCTTTTATTATCTCTAGGTTAAATGAATCATTTGTTATCCTTCCTTTAGATAAAATCAATGAATATTTCGATATATCTGCAAACTATCGAATTAAGAAAAGCGGATCTAGGGCGCCATCCCAAAAATATATTCAAGATATCAAGAAAGCATTTCGTGAGGTTTATGCTAGCATTCAATATAAATACGAAAATAAAAAACTGTACGCTAACATTGCCGAAAAACTTACCATCGAAAAATTGTTCCTTGATAAGTATTATTATCTACTTGCTAAAAGAGATAATGACAGTTATGAAATCAGACAACTCTCAAATACAAATAACATGAATGTCATTTTCACACTCAAAATAAAACAAGAGCAAGTCAGCGAGGACTTGCTCTTGTTTAAAACAGCGATAAACATTTAACTTTGTGGCTCTTCAATAAACTGTATATAAAGATTTACGGCATATCTATAAGTTCCCATTGCGTATTTTCCAATAGGCAACGTACACTTTGGATAAGATTTCATCGCCTCGTTCTTCCCATTATTTGCCAATGCTTGAATAATCTTAGAACATCTATCCATTTTATATTCATCATCAAGATTGCAAAAATTAAATTCTTTTTCTATTCTTTTCAGTCTTGAAATCGTATCGCCAATTACTTTATGATTTTTATTGTTTTGGTTTAGCCAATTTCTGAATCCGATTTCATCCATCAGTGCGACCTCCCAAAGTATCGCTGATTTGTTTAACAATGAGTTGAAGTACGTCTATTACAACTGAATTTCCGAACTGCTTGTAGGCTTGGTTCTTGTTGTCGCTCATTATATAACTGTCGGGATACCCCATAATTCTGGCACATTCGCGGGGATGTAATTTTCTCGGTCTTCCATTTATCAAGTATCCACCAGTTTTTGCAAATACACCTCCGCCATATGCAGAAAGTGTAATGGCAATTCCCTTTGTACTATATATCCTCTCTCCTTGCCCGCCTTTATTTATAATGCCCAATCGAATAGAGGTATCGCTATAATTTTCGTCTGTAGTACCATTATAGTATGTATCGGGTCTATTTACATATAAATCTTCTACAAGGCTCTCATCATCCAACAGAAAATCTTCCACATGACGTTTTAGCTGAAATGGTTTAGGATATGAAAAATCTGTAGTTTTTAAATCCTTTCTGAAACATACCATATAAATACGTTCTCTTTTTTGTGGAACACCGTAATTCACAGCATTGAGAACTTTCTGATTGAATGTATACCCTAACTTATCCATTGTTTCCTTCACTATTTGAAGAGTATGTCCATTATCGTGTGTAGCAAAATTTTTTACATTTTCCAAAAAAACCACCTTGGGTTTTTTAGCTCGAACAATTCTCGCTACGTCAAAAAATAAAGTTCCCCTGTTATCTTCAAAACCTCGCTGTTTTCCACTAATTGAAAATGCTTGGCAAGGAAATCCTGCACATAGAATATCGTGATCAGGAATAGTTGTTTCATCGACTTTTGTAATATCACCTTCTGGTAAGTCTCCGAAATTTCTTTGATAAACCTTTTGCACCGACTCATCCCATTCGTTAGAATAAACGCATTTTGTACCAAATGATTCCAGTGCTAGACGAAAACCTCCAAGACCTGCAAAAAGATCTATAAAAGTATATCCTTTCAAAGATTGTTCTTTTATTTCAAGCATTTTTCATTTCTCCTATAACTTTTTATCCTACTGCCGATTATAGCGCAGTGCGCTATAATCGGCAAGGCTCGTAAATATGTTATCTTTTTTATAACGCCATTGTTCAAGAAAATGCCATAAGCATTTTCCCTCCAATTTGCGTTTCAACGAAGCGGGAGATATGCTCACCGCTTGTTAAAATTTGGCATCCCCCACTTACAGCAAGCTGTTGAAGAAGGGGACATCTTAGCTTCGCTATCACAAAAACACCTAATGACAAGAATGGAAGTTATCCAACATACTGCCGTCTATGTCAACCGCACGAGATATTTTCCCGCTCTGCCAAAGTGCTTTCATTCCAGTTTCCATCGTTTGCATACCAAGACTCCGCCCGCTCATCATCACACTTGCCAGCTGAGAATATTTTCCCTGCCGCAGAATGTTTCTCACAGCATCCGTTGCCAGCAAGACCTCCATACATGCTGTCCGTCCGCCGCCGGCGAGGGGAACCAGCATTTGCGAAAGGATCGCCGTAACACAGCCAGCCAGCTGGTCACGCACGGAGTCCCGCTCCGAAGCCTGAAACATTCCCTCCACCCGCATAGCTGCCTCAATGACTGACTTGGAATGAAGCGTTCCCAGCACCAAGATCCCAGACTCCGCCGCCATCAATGCCGTCCGCACGGTTTCCGTATCCCGAAGCTCCCCCACCATAATAATGTCCGGCATTTCCCGCAATGCACTTCGCAATGCCTGCGGAAAGGAATGAAAATCCGTTCCCAGCTCCCGCTGGCTGATGAACGCATGTTTCGGTGCGTGGACATATTCCACAGGATCCTCCAGCGTAATGACATGCATTGATTTCTCCAAAGTGATCGCCTCCAAATAAGAAGCGATCGTCGTTGATTTTCCTGAACCAGTCCTGCCCGTAACCAAAACAAGCCCATGCTCTGCCTGCAAGAGTCTCTGAAAAACCTCCCCTGCCCCGATCTCCTGCAAGGACGGAATCCTATTGGGAATCAGACGCAAGACCACAGAGGGCTTTCCTCCTGCCATAAACACATTCCCCCGAAAACGCCTTCCCTGCGTTTCCCATGAAAAATCCAGCTCCCACGCTGCGGCAAAATGTTCCCTCTGCTGCGGAGACAGCATTTCCTCCAAAATGCCCTCCATTTCTTCCAAGGAAAAAACCGTATCACATGCTTCCATTTTTCCGTCCACACGGAAAAAGCATTTTCTCTCTGCCGCAAGATAAACATCAGACGCATTTTCTGCAATGGCAAGCAATAGCAACCGTTGAAATTCAACATTCATAAAGCACCCGCCTCACTTCCTGCCAAGTCGTGCTTCCAGCCAGCACCTTGGAAATCCCGTCCTCCCGAAGCGTCCGAAAGCCTTGCTTCCGCTTCTTTGCCGCCTCCATCATGCCCTGCCTGTCTGCTCCCAGCCTTACCGCAGTACGCAAGCTCTCGTCCATCACCAGAATCTCGTGCAGGGGAAGCCGTCCGGCAAATCCCGTACCATGGCAATGCTCACATCCTTTTCCCCGAAACAGTCTTGCCCCTCTCGGAATTTCATGAAAAAAAGAAGCTTCCTCCTCGCCAGCCTCATAGCTTTCCGCACAATGCGGGCAAATTTTCCGCACCAGCCGCTGTGCCACGATTCCTGTCAGTGTTGCCGTCAAAAGATACGGTGTCACACCCATTTCCAGCAAGCGAAACAGGGAGGTGATACTGTCCCTTGCATGAATCGTCGTAAAAATACGATGCCCCGTCAGTGCCGCCCGTACTGCGATCTCACAGGAAGCCTCATCACGGATCTCACCGATCATAACCGCATCGGTATCGCATCGCAGGATTCCCCGAAGCCCTTCTGCAAAACCCAAACCAGCTTTTGGATTCACCTCGATTTGATTCACGCCGGCAATCACCCCCTCCACAGGGTCCTCAATGGTCATGATATGAATATCCTCCCGATTGATCTCCTGCAAACCGGCATAAAGCGTTGTCGTCTTTCCGGAATTCATGGGACCGCAGGCAGCCAAAAGCCCTGCCGGCGTATGCACCAGCCTGCGGAAAATTTCTTGGTTTTCTGCAGTAAAACCAAGCTCCTCCAATGTTCTCAGCCGCCGCTCCCCATTCAGCAGGCGAACGACCATCGTTTCCCCGTGCTTTACCGGCATACTCGCCACACGCAGGTCAATCGTTCTTCCATCTGCAAAATAGCTGATATGCCCGTCCAACGGTTTCCTGCGCTCGCTCGTGTCCATCCCTGCCATGATCTTCAAACGTGACGTAAACACATCCTGTATTTTTTTAGGCAGCAGCTCCGACAGGCTCAACAGCTTCCCGTCCACCCGATACCGAATCCTCAAGCCATCCTCCACTGGCTCGATATGAATATCACTTGCCGAAAGCTCCACTCCCAATTCAAGCACTTCATTCACCAAACGAACGATAGGCGCTGTCTCATTGTTTCCTGCCGCCTGACCGCTCCTCTCTCTCATGCCATGCAAAACCTGATGGGACAACTGATGCAAAAGAATCTCTTTTTCCTTCATGCCTGCTCCTCCAATATCTACCATCAATAAACATTTGTATTTATATTTTATCACACTCCCATAAAAACAAACTATTTATTTTTCCAAAAATGCCAAATCTTACCTGCGCTGGCAGTTATAACGCCCCGTGACAGAACTATCCGGCACAGGGCTTTGCAAGGAATCCGATTACATCTGCAGGAAGTTTTGCACTATCGCCTGCCGCTTCAAAATCACTAAAAAAAACAGCCAAGCATAAGTTGCAATAGGCATAGAACCAGAAGACACCATTCCATGACGGAGCCTATATCACCTATGTCAACGCTTCCTGTCGAGAAGAACAGTCACCGCTGGCACTCCTCAGGACTTCTTCTGCAAAGACCTAAAGAAAATGAACTTCTCCAAATTAGCCGAAAGAACAAGCTTCTTTAAAACCAATCATAAGGGGGTAAACAACAGAACGATAATAAGCCGCCCGCATTTTGCGGACGGCTCGTTTTGTTATGCGGTTGTACTTGTCTTGGTTCTTGTCTACGAGTTGGGCACCGATGCCAATAGAGCCCTTGCCGCGATGAAGGCGCTTAGCGATGATTTTTTCGATGCCCTCAAACGCACCGCCCAGAATAAACAGGATATTCTCTGTGAATAGCTTGGTCCTGCAATTTACAGCGAAGCATCTTGTAATGGTTATACACTGCTACGGAGATGACCCTCTTTGCATGATCCTGCCCTTCTATGTACTGGTCAAGATGCTCCTTGAGCTGGGCGGGTGTGACCGCTAGTTCGCTCACTGTCTTGGCAACCTTCTCTTCATTTTCCTTCTCTGCATTGGCTTTCGCCATAATGCGATTCGATGAAACGTGATGCTCCTCCTTTCCTATTCAGTGTATTCTCTGTACTGCGTCAATGAGCCCGAATTCCATGGCTTCTTCCGGCGTGAGCCAGTTGTCGCAGTCCATGGCGGACACGATCTCATCAAGGGACTTGCCAGTATGCTTCATGTAAAGATTGTGCAGCTTGTCCTTGGTACGCCTCATGTGTTCCCAACTGATCTCCATATCGCTTGCCATGCCCTGACTGCCGCCAGAAGGCTGGTGGATCATGAATTCCGCATTGGGAAGGGCCCATCGCTTGCCCTTGGCTCCTGCCATTGCCAGCAGGCTTCCCATGGAGGCGGCCATACCGTTAACGATGGTACACACATCAGGCTTTACATACTGCATGGCATCATAGATGGCCATACCATCCACTATGCTGCCGCCAGAGCTGTTGATGTACATCTTGATATCGGCCGTCGGATCTTCGGATTCCAAATAGTAAAGCTCCATCTTAATAATCTCAGCCATTGCTGTGTCAATGAAACCGCTGCACATAATAATGCGGTCTTTCAGGAGACGGGAACCTAAGTCCATAGCCCGTTCGCCATTGCCTTCACGTTCAATAACCATAGGCATGAGTGTCATATTGCTCACGATGATTCCTCTCTTTTCTAAAAAAATATTACCGAACCATATTCTTCCTTCACTTTTGTCTTGAACCGACATTCTTTACGGAATCCGCTGCACCACTTGGAAAATGGGTTTTCTGCTGTCAGCCACCAGTATTGCAACACTAGTATATCACTTTACCTCGCATTTTCCGTATATTTTATCGTTCTATTAAATAAAACCATGCACGGGAGAAAGATTTGGCATTTTCCTGCAAAAAATTAGGAGAATTTACAAAAAGAGGCTGCTGCACGTAACTGTAACGTGCAGCAGTTCCTTATTTTTCCAGTAAATTGACAAATATCCGTTTATTTTTCAAAAGCATCTGCCAAGGCAGCAAATTCCTGCAGGGAAAGTGTTTCCCCTCGGCGTTCCGGCTCAATGCCTGCCTGTTCCATAGCAAGGCGAACTTCTTCCTTCAAGAATCCTGCTCCCTTCAAGGCATTGAAAAGCGTTTTGCGGCGCTGCCCAAATGCTGCTCTGACCACCCGAAAGAATCTCTTTTCGTCCTTGACCTTGACCGCTGGCTCTGTCCTCACCCTGCAGGCAATGACAACGGAATCCACCTCCGGTGCAGGGATAAAGGATCTCGGCGGAACATCGAGAACGATTTCAGGCTGTGTGTAATACTGCACGGCAACCGACAAGGCACCATAGGTCTTGCTCCCCGGCTTTGCCGTCATGCGCTCGGCTACTTCCTTCTGCACCATTGTCACCATAGCCGTAATCGGCAAGTGACGTTCCAAGAGTGTCATGAGGATCGGTGTCGTGATATAGTAGGGCAGATTTGCCGCAACCTTGAACGATCCCTCCCCCATAAGCTCTGGAATATTGACCTTTAGGATGTCCCCCTGCACAATGCTCACATTATCATAGCCTGCCAAGGTTTCTGCCAAAACCGCAGGCAGCTTCTTGTCCAGCTCCACTGCCGTCACCTGCGCTCCTGCCTCTGCCAAACCCTGCGTCAAAGTACCGATTCCGGGACCGATCTCCAGTACCCTGTCCCCTTCCTCTATCTCAGCAGCCTCCACGATTCCCCGCACAATGGAGGGATCGACCAAAAAATTCTGTCCCAGCTTCTTGCTGGCACGCAAATGAAAGGTTTTCAGAATATGATTCGTCACCTCTCGGCTTGCAATATTCGGATGAAGCTTCCCTGTCATGCACGACCTTCCTCTCTGTCCAGTGCCTCCACGGCATTCTCAAATTCTTCCCGCGTCACGCCATAATGGTTCAATCGAAGCAAAAAGGTCTTTGCATTGGCAAACCCAATGCCAAGCATTGCACCAATTTTCGCACGTCTTTCCGAGGCCCTCTCCGAACCGCTCAATCCAGCAAGAATCAATTCCGACGCTTGAAATTCCTCCTTGGGATCCCAATCCAAGGCACGGACCTTTTCCAGTGCCGCACGAATGGCTGACGGCTTTGCCTGCTCAATACCGATATCATCGTTTGCGGTTGCGTCCTCCTTGGGAACAAATGCATGCTTTGCCTCCGGAAACCGCTTTGCCAAAAACTTGCGGATCCGTTCCCCTGCGGAATCCGGATCGGTCAGAATGATAATACCGCGCTTCTTGTACGCCTGCTCAATATTTTTCAGTGCCTGCGGCTTGAGATTGAATCCCTCCGTAATAATGCAGTCCGCATCGACTGCCTTGCGGACAGCCACTACGTCCATCTTGCCCTCAACGACCAAAACTTCCTTTATCATAGCAAACTCCCGTTTCTCCTACTCTGCAACAATGCTCTGAAAGCCGCTTGCCTTCCGCATGCGATTCATAATAGCAAGCCCAAGCCCATCTTCCGTTGTCCCTTCTGCCAAAAGGATATCCACCTGCTTGTCATCAAAGCTTCGAAGTACCTCATAAATATTTGCCGCAATACTTGGAAGTTCTCCCTGCCTTCCATAATCTGCCAAGAATTCCTGCGGTATGATCCCCTTCAATCCTGCAATCACCTCCGTGCTTGCTATCACACCGACCTTCCTGCCTTGCCCATGCAGCCTCCCTATTTCCTTTTTAAAGGCAAAAAGCATTCCACTAGGCGCTCCTTCCAGCAAGGTCATCGGTGCTGCCGGTGCATAGTGACGATACTTCATGCCGGGTGCCCTCGGCACGGTGTCCTCACCGACCAGTGCAGGATCTAACTCCACCTCACCGAGAACTTCCCTCAGCATTTCCCTTGTAACAGCACCCGGACGTAAGATCATCGCCGTCCCTGACGTGCAGTCCACGATCGTCGATTCCACGCCAAAACGACAAGCCCCGCCGTCCAAGATCATCGGGATCCTCCCGTCCATGTCCTTCCGCACAGCCTCTGCCGTTGTCGGACTTGGCCTGCCTGAAAGATTGGCACTCGGGGCAGCAATCGGTACGCCTGCCGCTTGGATCATCGCTCTTGCAGCATCATGATCCGGCATACGGATTCCCACAGTAGGCAACCCGCCCGTAATGCTTTTCGGCACAGCATCTGACTTTTCCATAATGAGCGTAATTGGCCCTGGGCAAAATGCCGCCATCAGCTTTTCTGCCATCAAGGGAACAGATTTCACGGCACAGTCCACCATTGCCCGATTCGATACATGCAGAATGAGCGGATTGTCCGACGGCCTGCCCTTCGCATGGTAGATCTCAGCACAGGCTCTCTCATCTAACCCATTTCCGCCCAAACCGTAAACGGTCTCCGTTGGAAATGCCACAAGCCCTCCGCGTCGCAGGATGTTTCCTGCCTCCTCCAAAGCAGCACTGCACGCTCTCACATTTTCTATCCTTGCTATCTTCGTATCCATTGCAAGCCATTCATCCTTCCGCTTTCCATGCAAGAACCACCCGTTCGATCCCTGCAAGATCCCTTCGCACTTCCGTTTTTCCGATCATTGGATTTGCCTTTGCCAAAAGCTCCACTTCTCTCGCTTGGTGAATACCGACCTCGAAAGCAAGGAAGCCCCCCTCTTTCAGCATATCTGGGGCATCTGCGCAAAGCCTGCGGTAAAAGTCCATACCGTCCCTGCCGCCAAAAAGTGCGCGCTGTGGCTCATTTCTCACTTCCACGGACAGCCCCTTCATATCCACTTCCGAAATGTAGGGAGGATTGGAAAGGATCGCATCGAATTTTCTTTCTTCCAAGGGCTTCAGCAGGTCTCCCGTAAAAAATTCCACACGGCCAGAAACCTCCAGCCGTCTTGCGTTTTCCTCTGCCACCTTTCGGGCCTTTTCTGAAATATCCACTGTTGCCGCATACGCAGTAGGCAGAAACCGCAGTACGGAGAGGCAGATTGCTCCCGTCCCTGTGCCAATATCTGCAAGCTCCACACGCTTCCCTTGGTCTGCCAGCCTTCGCAAATGCTCCACTGCCGCCTGTACCAAGATCTCCGTATCCGGACGAGGGATCAGCGTATCCTCTGTTACCAAGAAAGGCAGTCCCATGAACTCCCTCTGCCCGACCAAATACGCCGTTGGGATACCCTGCACCCTTTTCTTGATAAGCTCCCGATAGGATGCCTGCTCCTCCTGCTCCAACGGTTCATCAAAATGCACGTAAAGATAGATCCGTTCCTTTTTCAAAACATGGGAAAGCAGCACCTCAGCATCAAGGCGCGGAGAAGACACGCCCTTATCCTTAAAGTACTGCTCCGTCCATCTCAATATACTGCCAATCGTCCATACCTTCCCAGACATTAGTTCACCTGCTTCAATCGTTCTGTTTGGTCAGCCGTGATCAGTGCATTCAAGACCTCTTCCAAATCACCATTCAGCACGGAATCCAGCTTGTGAAGAGTCAGCCCGATCCTGTGATCGGTCATGCGCCCCTGCGGGAAATTATAGGTGCGGATCCTCTCACTGCGGTCTCCCGAACCGACTTGGCTGCGGCGATCTGCCGCAACGGCCTCTGCTTGCTCCTGCATCGCCTTATCCTGAATCCTTGCCCGCAAGACCTTCATTGCCTTTTCTTTGTTCTTGAGCTGCGACTTCTCATCTTGGCATTGCACCACGATCCCCGTCGGCAAATGCGTGATACGGATCGCCGTTTCCGTGCGGTTGACGTACTGGCCGCCAGCACCGCTGGCACAATAGGTATCGATCCTAAGCTCGTTGGGGTCAACACTGACCTCAACATCTTCCATCTCTGGAAGCACTGCCACCGTCACGGCTGACGTATGGATACGTCCTCCCGACTCCGTTACAGGAACACGCTGTACCCTGTGCGTTCCGCTCTCATACTTCAGTTTGCTGTAAGCTCCATAGCCGTCCACGGTAAACGAAATTTCCTTGTAACCGCCGATCTCCGTTGGATTTGCGTCAATAAGTTCCACTCTCCAGCCCTGCTTTTCCGCATAGCGGGAATACATGCGAAACAGATCTCCGGCAAAAAGTGCCGCTTCCTCGCCGCCGACACCTCCGCGAATCTCCACGATCACGTTTTTCTCATCATTCGGATCCTTGGGAAGCAGCAAAAGGGGCATTTCCCTGTCCATCTCTTCCTTCTGCTTCTTGAGTTCCGCCAGCTCCTCCTCCACCAGTTTGCGCATTTCATCATCCAATGGCTCGTCAAACATCGCCCGATCGTCCTCTATGCCTTGGCAAACCGTCTTGTACTTGCGGATCTTCTCCACAATAGGCGCAAGAGATGCATGTTCCTTGCTGTAACGCTGCCATTTCGCCATATCCTGCAAAACATCAGGATCGCTGATCAAGGATTCCAGCTCCAAATATTTATCTTCCAATGCCTGCAATTTATCCAGCAAATCACTCACCTGCCTTACATCATGTCTCAGCCATCGTTCCTGCAGCTTCCGCAGAAAGATAGTTTCCGCTTCCTTCCAATATCTCCTCCTCCGGAAGCACGGCCTTCAGCGACTCGATCGCCACCTCAACCATGTCATCTTCCGGCGGTCTTGTTGTCAGATACTGCAGCCAAAGTCCCGGCAGGATCGCCGCATGAATGATGGGATTTTTTGACCTGCCTGCCAATCGAATGATCTCATAGGAGATCCCTGCCACAACAGGGAGCAAGATCACGCGGCTCAAAATACGCTCCCACAGGCTTGGCCAGCCGAGAAAGGCAAACACAAAGATACTGACCAGCATGACGATCAGCAAAAACGCCGTACCGCAGCGCGGGTGAAGCCTCGGAAACGTCTGCACATTCTCCACCGTCAGAGGAAGTCCCGCCTCATAGCAAAAAATCGTCTGATGCTCTGCCCCATGATATTGAAACACTCGCTGGATATCCTTTGCTCTCGAAATCGCCAAAATATAGAGAAGAAAAATAACGAGACGCAGAACACCTTCCATCAAGTTCAAGAAAACAGGATCCTCCGTAAGAAAATGAAACAGCTTTGCCGCTCCCGTCGGAATAGCCAAAAACAAAACACATGCCAGTGCGATAGCAAGCACGATCGTCCCTGCCAATTCCTTGTCGGAAAGCTGTTCATCCTCCTCACCTGCCATCTGCGCCGAATAGGAAAGCGAGCGGATGCCGATGACCAGTGATTCCACCAGTGACACCACGCCCCGCAGCAAAGGCTTCTTCAAAAGGGGATAACGATCCGAAATGGAATTCACGGGCTTCACCTGCACTGCGATCTTCCCGCTCGGCTCCCGTACCGCAGTCGCCGTCAGCTTCGGTCCCCGCATCATTACCCCCTCGATCACTGCCTGACCGCCCACTGTCAACTTGTCATTCAATGAAAATCCCCTCCTAAAGAAAGCCCTTACACATTTGCCCCCTATTCTACTACGAACTGGAAGCCCTGCGCAAGCCTACCTCATAAGTCCCAGTGCCTTGGGAAGCCACAAAGACAGCTCCGGAACACAAACGATCAGCAGCAGCCCGACAAACATCATGGCATAAAACGGCAATGCCTCCCTTGCCGCAAGCTTGCGTGAAACACCTGCCACCTTGCAGCCGGCAACAAAAGCGCCCCCTATCCTCGGAATGCACAATCCCATGGAAAACGAGTATATCATCACGATCCCAAAATGAATGGGATGCAGACCGCAGACCTTTATCAATGGAGCAAGCAGGACAGGCATAATAAACAACAATGGAATAATATCCACAAATGCGCCAAGAAGGAGCAGCATCAAAACGATACCAAAGAGCAGGACAGACGGCTGCGCCGTAATTCCCAACACATAGCTTGCCAACATCTTCGGCATGTCAAACACATGGATCATCCATGTTACAGAAAGAGAAACTGCCATCAACGAAACAGGAACTGCCAGACTTTTCAACGTGGACAGGAACACAGATGGCAGCATGGAAAACTTGATCTCCCTATAAACAAACAAGGAAAGAACCATAAGATACCCACATGCAAGCGCGGCAGAATCATCTACGGATACCCCCCCAAAAAAAGGACAGAACAAAAGCATCACAGGTGCCACACTCACCAACGCCGCATCTCTTGCGATAGAGAAAGCCTGCCCTTGGGAAAGCTGCCGGATCTCCTTGGGGTAGTGATATCTCTTCGACAGAAAAAAAGACATGCCAAGAAGAATTGCCGCCATCAACAGGAAAGGTATCATACCTGCCGCAAAAATGGCAGTAACAGAAAGCCCCCCCATTCCCGTTGCCAAAATGACCATGTTCGGAGACACCGGAAACAATATGCTTTGGCATGCACTCATCACCATAACCACCGTTGCAAATTCCGATGCATAACCTGACTGCTTCATCAAAGAAATTGCCTCTGCCCCCGTGCCTCTGATCTTAGAAAAAGCACGTCCGGAAAAGCAGCCCAAAGCAAGCGTCGACAAAACAGCAACATGGGAACGCCCTCCCGAAAACCTTCCTACCAGAACATTCGCCAACGCTGTTATTCTCTCCAGCAAGTTTCCCCTTTGCAGGAGCTTGAACGACAAAATCATAAAAACGAATGCCTCAAGAGAATCATTTTCCGTCAACATAACCATTTGCGGGACAAAGGACAGCATCTGCGGCTTGATATACAAAAACACAACGGTAACAGATGCCAGCATCGAAAAAACCATAGGAAGCCGAAGCATCGTCAAGAAGAAAAAAGTCACCAGCATGACCGAAGCAGCCAAAAGTGCCAAACTCTCATCCATTTTTTTGTTCCTCCGGTTCATCCATCAGGAAAAATTGCGTATAATGATATTCTTTCCAACCCATTAGTTCCATAAAGGCAAAATAAAAAACGTAAAACCCGCATAAAAAAAGGCTGGCCGCTCCCATTTGCAGCTCAATATCCATGTAATACAGTTCTCTTTCCATGAAAGCTGCTTCATAGAGAACTCCTGCATCGGCAAAAAGAACTCCCAAAACGACCATGACGGAAAGCCGCAGCCTGCCTGCCAGCCAAGAATACTTGCGTTCCATGTAAGTTTCCAAAACGGCATGATTCTTTTGCTGGACCCCAACGGTCAAAGAAAAGAACATGATACTCCCCAACGCAACAGCCTCAACACTCCCAACGAAATCAACACTTTCCCCACCAAAAAACAGCAATATCACGTTCAAAAATGAATTCAGCAGCAGCACTGCTATTCCTGCACACAACAACCGAAGCAAAACCCCATAGGTAAAATCCAAAACATAGATCACACCATCCAAAAACGGATGCGCAGCATGATGCCTAACCCTTTTCATCAATTGCCCCCCTCATATCTGCAAGCAGGATCCGCTCCTCACGACCTGCGGATCTTTTCCAAAAGCTCCGCATAGTCTCCCGTGAATTCATCATAAAAATCCTGCGTTTTCTTTCGGAACAGCTTTTTTTCTTCCCTGCTCAATTCCCAGATCACAACACCCTGCTGCTGCAGACGAGCCTCTGCCTCCGAGTCCATTTTGTCCCAAATGCTTCGCTCATAACGCTCTGCCTCCTCTGCACATGCACGAATAATTTCCTGATCCTCATCGGAAAGCCTTTCCTTGACTGCTTCGGAGATCACCTGCACACCCGGCGTGCAGGTATGTGCATCCTTTATACAAAATCTCGCAAATTGATAATGCTGCCCAGACTCATAGGAAATAAAATTGTTCTCCGCTCCCTCAATGGCTTGAATTTGGAAACCAGCAACGATCGATGAAAAGGGTGTGCTGACAGGAATCGCCCCAAAGGAACGCACCAGCTCCCGCATCTCCACGGTATCCTGTACACGGATCTTCCTGCCTGCAAAATCCTCTAGGCTGCGAAACTCCTGTCCTGAAAAATAGAAATGCCGAAAACCGCAATGATACCAAGCCAAGCCCACCAGCCCATAATTTTCCAATTCTGCCAATATGCTGTCACCGATTTCTCCGTCCAATACCCGCAGCAAATGCTCCTTGTCACGAAAAAGATAGGGATACTGCAGCACCTTCATTCCATCTG
>JAZLHW010000088.1:0-2995 GCA_045617105.1 Selenomonadaceae bacterium
AATATCGACAAAGATACACGGCAGAAACTGTGTATCTTTGACCGATTTTCAGTCGATTCTGCGGCAGGAATCCTCGCCGTAAACAACTCCAAGGTGACTGCCGTTGCTCCAGGCAACGAATATCGTGCCCGTATCGTCCACGCACTCGACCACCCCGGTGAGTCCGGGCGGCATTTCACGGTAAGGGTCGTTCATGCTGACCAGTTCCACCTTGGTACCCTTGGGATAATCCCGCTTGATGCGCTCAACGATTTCTCTCGGGGGAAAGAACATTACCGGTCACCGCCCTTCGTACCGCTCTTGAAAGCGGAACTGCCGGAGAGATTCTTCAGCAGAAGCTTCCGGTCGGCTTTGTATTCATCTCCGATGAAGCCGCGCCGGAGCAGGAAGCACCGGAATTCGTACTTGGCTTTGGACGCTTCTTTTTCTTTTGCGGTGACTCGCTTGGCGTTTTTCGCCATTTCGCAGAGCTTGGTGATGAATTTCATGTAGGTCTGAATCTCTTCGGGAGTGCTGTCTGCCGGGAACCAGGGAAAATTCAGCCGACCGTCAAGCTCTTCAATGGGAAGGCTCTCCGCTCCGATTGCCTGTCGGATAAGGCTGCCCTTGGCATCCACGAGCGCCTTGAGGTTTTCGACCGCCGCTTCATCCATCATCGGCATCTGAATGGCGATGCCGGACTGTTCTTCGGCGGTGTCGGCTTCCTCAACAGTGGACTCGCTCATGTCGCACTCGAAACCCTCATCATAAAGATGCTGCATCAGCCGCTCGATGGCTTCGCCGCCCGTGGTGCCAAGCAGTTTGAGGTTTCCGTTGCGGTCGATCTCCATGCCGTCCGCATGGTAGGCGAAGGTGGGGGCTCCGGCGTAGGAAAATTCGGTGCCCGTCCAGGCGGCAATGGCTTTGACCAGTTCCTTTCGCTTGCTGCCGGGGACATTGTAGTGAATGGTTGTCATGGTGAAATCCTCCTTCGGTTTTGGTAGGTACATATATCACTCTGAACGCCTGAAATAGCAACACAATTCAAAGTGTCACAGTACACAAATTATTCGGAGGAAAACTGTGCAGCCCAGGCGATACCGGACAGTACAAAATAGACACACGGAAGCGCCACGCCGTTGCCCCACATCTTATATTCCGCTGAATCAGAGTGAGGATCGCGCAGAAAGTCACGGATTTGTTTGTCGGTCTTCGGCTTTGAACTGCCGCCGACGATCCGGCGGTGCGTCTCGAAGATCTTATACCATTCATACACCTCTGCGTCCGAGGGATGCTCTGTACCGAGATCGCTGCACCACCAGTCCGGGAAGCCCTGCAGTCTGGCACATTCGGTCGGCGTTAGACGGCGGACGATGTAGTCCGGGGCTTCGCCGTCATTGATAATCGGAGGGTCTTTGTAGTCGGTTGCCACCAGAGTGTTGGCTTCATCTTCTACTGCCTGCGTATGATAGGAAGCTTTGCTTGTGCTGTAGATATGCTCAACCACAAAGTTGGATTCCGGGTTGGAGAGCATTTGGCTGGATGGCCCCTTAGGACCGTCCATAGCCGAAAGAGATGCCGCCTTTTCGTCAAAGGCAACGGCGTGGGTTTCTGTAGCATTCAGCGTGTACATCTCTTCGGCCGCCTTAAATCCATCGCCACGGTGGGACGGACGGGAACCGTTGCCTTCCAGAGCAACGATAGCCATGCCGCCCTGATTGCAGGAGGGGTTACCGCCATTGGCATCCAGGCAGCGAGTTGTATCAGCCTCGTAGAAGCCGCTGTCCGGATTTGCGGATTTCATAGCGTTGGAGTCCTTGGAGCAGATACCGTAAGCCACAGGATTGGTATAGTTCAGGCTGTGACCGCCGTTGTTTTTCGCCTGCAAGGTACCGGACTTGTCCTCGTTCACCGTGAGATTTCGGCAGTCGAGAGAGCGGGGTTCAAACAGCGTCTGGTCATTGTTGCAGGAGAGCGTGGCAGAACGGTCACGCTGAATGAGCGGACCTTTGCCACCGCCCTCACAGCCACAGCGGATTTTCAGCAGAAGAGGTACATTGTTGCCGCTGGTTCCCATCCGGGAAGTCAGCGTCTGCACCTTGCCGTCTTCCTGTATCTTGCACCGACCGTCAATCGGATAGTTCTCAAGGGCATAGGCATCGTCCATCACGACCGGAGGATGATGCGCTTCCGCACGAAGTGTGGAGGTCACGCCCTTGGTCACATCCATGCGGTTGCCGCCCTGATCGTTGAGTACGAGCATCCCGTTTCGCCCGGTGGACATTCCGCAGTTCACGCCGAGCGTAGCGGCTACATCGTCCATTGCGGCATTGTATCCGTCTACGCCGTAGCAGCCTGTTTCTCCAATGCCTTCTGAAGTACCTCCGGCAGTTTCTTCCCACGCTCGGAAGCCCTGCGGAGTATACCCAGACAAGCCTTCGGACTCAAATAGTATGTCTCCGGCACTCCCACCATCAAAATCTGCGACAAGGTAGATTCGTTTTCTTCGTTGGGGCACTCCCCAGTATTGAGCATCGAGCTGTTTCCATGCAACCGAGAACCCGCCCTCGTTTCCCATAATGCACCCAGCAGAAAGCCATTTCCGAGGTCGAGGTATAGATACTGATTCATCCTTGACTTTGCAGAAGCTTTCGAGGACGCATCGGAAGTCCTCTCCTTTATTGGAGGAGAAAGCGCCGGGGACATTTTCCCATACTGCGTATCTTGGATATTTTTCATTGGTTTTTTCCCTCATTTCTTTGATAATGCGGATGGCTTCATAAAAAAGCGATGATCTTGAACCGTCAAGACCGTCCCGCTTTCCGGCAACGCACATATCCTGGCACGGTGAGCCGAAGGTGATGATATCAACCGGCTCTATGCTTCCACCATCCATTTTGGAGACATCGCCGTAATGTTTTACAAACGGCAGTCTTTTGGTCGTAACCCTTATGGGGAACGGTTCGATTTCTGATGCCCACACAGCCGTGATGCCCGCCAGCAGTCCGCCCAAAGG
>JAZLHW010000089.1:0-27194 GCA_045617105.1 Selenomonadaceae bacterium
AGGAAGTGATTTTAATGACACCTATTTTATGGGGGCTTTTCCTCGTAATCTTAGTTTTGGTCTTCTTCATGGAAATGAAACATTCCATGAAGCGTTCCTCAGAGAGCAACCGACTGATTAGTACATATATCAATGACTTGGAAAACCCTGCTTTGATTGAAGAAATTTTTTCGTACTGCCAAAATGACTTCAAACTACGCCGTATCCTAAAAAAGCATCAAGCTACAGCAGAAGATATTTCCCTCATCTATCACAAGCTTCTTGTCTGGGGCAACTTCAAAAAAGGACGCAGGTTTGTTCCCATTACTTCCTTTTTCCATGTCTATTCCCTGAACTACCTGCTGGAACACAAGAACGATGAAGAAAAATCTCTTGCCATGAAAATGTTTGACTTCTTTCATATCTAGCATTGCCTAAATTCCTGCTCAACCAACATTCCCTGTCTGTCCCTGACCACCTTGCAATCCTTCATAGCATTTGCAACATTTCAGTAGGTAATTCCATTATTCCGCAAACAATCAACACGCCCTATTTGTCACAAAACAAAAAAAATGATTTGGCAACAGTTTTTAATCAACAGCATCCTCTTTAGTAACCTTGTGTTGCACCTTGTTTGAAAATGTTGTTCTCACTGCCCCCATGCCCAAGGAAGCCTTGATACCGACCCCTGAAAAATCTGCGTACCGTGCAAGCAAATTCCATATTCTCTGAAGTATGTCTTTCCCATGAATTTTCAACTGATAATTTCCAGAAAAGCCATAGATATTATGCCCATCCACAGAAAATGTCTCTGACCTCAACTGATATCTTGCAACTTGACAAGCTTCCGCCAAAACAGTCAAGAGGTCATTTTCATCTAAACGCTCCTCTACGGAAAATGCGTTCCACTTTGCCAAAAGACTTTGCAAAAGCAAGAAAGTATCTGGATAAATGACATATCGACCATTGCTTTTGAAGGAACACGTTGTCATGAACTGAAAACCAATACGCGAATATGCATCATCACAAAACGACTGTTCCAACAAATTTTCATGCGTTTCATTCGTTACCAAAGCTTCTTTTTCCAAGGATATCAACCAATCCTTTTGTTTCAAATATCTCTCTGTACCCAAGCAACGTTCCACTGGAGCTTGAATCAAATAAGCAGCCTGCTCCGTCAATGCATTGATTTCCCAAATGGCTTTTTCAATAGCTTTGTCAAAATATACGCACTGGCTGTAGGGACGAACCCCAGAAGCATCATGAAGCCATTCTGCCGTATCCTCTCCCACGATCTCCATAAGCAAGCCGTGCAGGACAGAACCCATCTTTTGATAAATACGGCAATTTTCCGGAAGCGTCAAAACAACCTTTAATTTCCGAATCACTCTGAAGAAACCTCCTCAAAACGAACTAACCCCATCATGTGCAGATCACCATCGGTATGTACCATCTTCAATGTTCGAGGAGATATTCTGGTATCGTTTGTTGTATGTTTATGTTTTGGGAAGTACAGATCGAGCATATCCCGAATTCTCTGTGCTGCTGTCATTTCATCAAACAATGCAAGCCACAGCGTTTTCTGCAAGAATCCTGTCCCGCCCCCCAGACAGGCATCTGCGGATTCCGCATCCGCAAAGTATGGCAAAAATTCCGCAAAAGCATTCTTCTGCACTTGCACGATATCATGAAAATGCTTTGAAACATTCTCTAATATCTGGTCAATGCTGGAAATACCAATGCGTTTCATCATGGATTTATCTAGGGTTATAGAAAATCTCAGCTTGCTGCCAGCCTTAAAACTCTCGCAATACAATGGCAATGGATTGCATTTTTGCCCATTTCTTTTTTTCTCTGCAACAACATCATTTCTTTGTACAATTTTCGAGCACAAATCTTCATCCAGAAAAGTATCACTTACCTTGAGCCCACGCAAGACATCATGCACCGCACCTTTCTTTTCACTCTCTTGGAGAGTCAAGCATCGCAGTGCTTTTTCCTCTATCTTTGCTGCAACCTTCTTCCATCTATATCTATCTTTTTTCTTCTCCCAAATTTTCATCTGATACATCTTATTTAATTGCTCTTTTTCCTCCCTAAATAAGTCAGGATTTTCCTTGACGAAACGATACAGAATAGCCGTGCGGAACATTCCCTTCAAACTGCTTCCGGGAATATACAGACTGCCATCCGCAGAATGAAACAGTCTATGGATCTCATTCAAAGTAGGCTTTGGGGATCTTGCCTCCTTTGAAAACATATCACAATCCGCTGGAACCGCAGCACATGCCAAAGAAGCCAGTTTTTCTTCCGTTGCCCCTCTTTTTCGCATCCATTCCCAAACTTGTTTTGATTTTTCTTTTCCTGAAAGATATTCCGAAAATTCATCCATCCAGCCATTTTTATGCAAAAATTGAATCCATCTTCCTTCCATTGGAAAATAAACGTATTTTTTCTTTCTGTCGTATAGATATTCCGCAGGAGAACAAACTTCCCCACTTCCAACGAAAACTGGAGTGATACATGTCATGTCATAAATCTTTTTATCAGGATACTGCCATCCCATTATACATCCACTCCCAAATAAAAGCCTTTGCCGTACCGCCAAATGTCATGTCCTTCTCTTTTTCCCACGCAAAGAACCCTTCCCCCAATTTTATCTTGGAATACTGAGCCTGCAAGAATCATGTAAATATCTCGCCTTTTTTGATTCCCTGAAAATCCGCTTCGTTTCTTCAGAGCAAAGCAACCTTTCCGAAGCTTGCTTAAATCCTTTTGTTCAGGTGACATCATAGACAATGACACATAAAACAAACTAGAAGCTTCGAGCCGTTGCGCCAGTTTTTGAACAATGACATTCTCATGTTTTCCCGTAATCTCGATAGGACTCTCTGCCAAATGAAATTTCCCAAAACCACTGCTCTTTTTTCCGCCAATGCCCGACAGCCCCAAGGACTCCACCAAGCTGGAAAATATGGCGACATCCAAGGATTCCGGCAGCTTGACAAAAAAATACAAGCCTTGGTTGGGCAGGAATCGTCTTCCTGCCACATAATACGGTGCAGATTCTTTTTTGCGGCAATCAACTTTTTCATCATAAAACAAGACTGTTCCAGACCATCTTTTCTTTATTTCATATATCTGCCCGCATGTACAGCTTCGCCAATAATCTTCCAGCTCATCTGCACAGATATATTTGATTTCTTGATTTTCTTTTTCCTTATCCATGAACGCTGCTGCTTTAGAATACTCCTGGGCCACAGTTTCCTGAGCATTTTTCCTGTAAAATTGGGGTTTAGGAAGATAATAGGACATCTTTTGTCCATCTGCTTCCCAAGGAAACAGATCTGATAAAAGCAATGCCCCTCTCTTTGCCTCTTCCACGATGCATGGAATTTTTTCGTCCATTCCCTGCAAGGACAATTCACACAAAAGCGCGCTAAACAAAGAATCTGCTCCGAATTCCTCTGTATTCCGTTCCAGCTTACCTCCATGTTCCGTCGCACCAAAATGAACAGCCGTATCAAATTTCAGCCGAAAGATATAATAACCCACAGCTATTCCTCCTGATTAAAATTCATATTTTCCTTAAAATCTGAAAGGTATTTTTCTAATTCTATCTTCTTTTTTTCGTCTGATTTTAATGTCACAGCCCGCAAAGAAAAATCATGCAAACTGACTCTGCCATAGCCATGAGAACCATGCCCTCCTAAATAGTCCATATGAAGCAACTCAAAGGCATCTATCAGCAAATCAATATCAGCTTCCATTTCTTCTACGCTTTCTACATTGTAAGTGAGACGAAATGCAAATTCCGTTCCAGCAGGAACACGCTCGATTTGCCTTGGCTTCGCTTCCGCAGTAACCCTGTTAATAGTATTTTCAAATTTGATTTCCCCGTAATATGTGTCAAACTCCATTCCGGCAAAACGCTTTTTCGATTCATCTGTCATGTACAGATCAAAAAACTGAAGTCTTGACGGCTGCTCCGTTGTCCCAAAAAGACGTTTGATTTCCTCTCTATCGTCCTCAATCTTGTTTAAAAGATATCCCTCAGCATAAAACTTGGCAAGCAAGGTTCGCAATTTTCCCTTCAAAGAGCTTCCCGGTATGATTGGTTCTTTGGTATATGCATCTCGAATAAATGGAGAATCCACTGCCCCAATAGGCGCGAAATCAGATTTAGCTCCTATATGAAGACCTGTCTCCAATCTCAAAACTGCTTCCATAATGATTTTTCCATACAAAGATTTTTGTTGCGCCATTAGTCTTTTCCTCCATAAAATTTATGATATGCCACCAGAGCTTCCATATATCTCGAAAATTTCTCAAAAGCTTTGATATTTTTCCCAATCTTCTCAATTCTTTGCATAAGCTGCGCTTTTTCCACAAAAAATTTAACTTCTCTTTCTCTCCCTGCCTGATATGCCAATTTCACCTTCAAATACTTGATTTCCATAGCAAGTTCCTCAGTCAATTCAGCATTGCCCTGATGCTCTGCCTTATAGATGCTGACCTTGTTTTCTATGCGATTCACAGCAACCAAGAATTTCCTGATTTGACTGGAGGTCAAATCAATTACTAATTCGCCTTTTTTGTTTTTCACTTGTAATGATTGAATGACTTTTTCAGCAGTTGCCGTTATATCTTCCATACTCATTCTCCTTTTTCACGAAGCTGATACACTAAAAACTCAATTGCCGTCATCAATTCCTGCCGATCCACAGGTGACCTGTACCATTGATACATCTTATTCCGCACTGCATCATAACATGGCATTTTTTCTTTCTCTGCCGGCTCCAGCCGCGCAAGCAGATAAGCAAAACGTGCCAAGTGAATCCCTTGCGTTGCATCACGCATTAGGTACAGCATGCGATAAAGCAATCCCTTTCCAATCGACAGTTTGGAAACAGATGCCTCTCCCACAGAGAAATTTTTCTGTAGAAACGATAATTTTTCACCAAAGACCTTTTCCTCAAGCCTCTGCCACGGATAACAGGAAATTTGCTCATCGTCCTGCTCCATTACGATACCGGATAACGCAATCCTGTCCCGCCCCTGCCGCTTTGCATGAGCGCACAAATAACGGGTATACCTTTCCATTTCTGCCACCGGAGTCTTTGCCCCAAAGAAAGCAAGCCCAGCAGAAATCGTCAATTTCCCGTTCGTGAACCGTCGATAGCTCTTCTCAATGTCAATAGACAGCTCTGTTACCGCATCCCAAGCACCTACCAAAAACGCTTCGCCTCCACCGGAATAAACAACATGCACCATTCGATTTCCTGCTTCTTCGGCAGAAAACAGCCGAAATGCCTTATGCCCTTTCTCACGAACTCCGTTAATCTTTCCTTCACACAAAAACCTCAAATTTCTCCTGAAGAAATCTTCCACCGCACCAGAAAGTGTCGCCATGCGGGAAAATGTCATATACTGCTCCTGAAAACCTGCCCAAAAAGCAGCCGTCAAATGGTCTGCATTCAAGTAAAGAACTCCCAATCGTTTTATGCCGATGCCACTTGCGACATCCCCCGACTGTTCGGCTAGGCTTTCCAGCTCATGCACGTTTCCTCCTTCGTCCCTTGCCACATAATCTGACATGAAAATTTGCCTGCATAACTTATTCCCTATGACAAAACGATTCTTTTGATAAATTTTTGCAAAACTCTCCTCCGAAGCTGCTCTTTCACTGGGCAAGATGTCGATATATAGATTTTCACGAAGGCTTGGCACTGGCAAGCATTCCCTTGATACTTGCTGCTGATAAAACGCAATCAAATCTCCGTCCAACGATTTTTTGCCCAAGTGATAAAGATTTTCGCATGCATCGCAGACCATTGTTCCTGTAAATTCTCCCACATGCAAATGCTTGGAGGAGGTATGGCAAGCAGCACATTCCCGTCCTTCCTCCGCTCGTACATTCAAGGAACTCGTTTCATCCAGCAAAAAGGAAAGCTGTTCTTCCGTATACCTTCGATTCCTTTTCCGAAATAATTCTTTTTCCAGCCCATGCAAAAGCGTTCCTATATTTCCATCGTTATCCTTATTCTTCACAAGCATATTTCCACTTGCTTTTATCCGAGCCAAAGAAAAATACAGCTGATTTCCAAAATTCTCCAAAAACCAATCATTGAACAAACGTTTTATCTTATCCAAGACCCCTTCTACCTTGCTTGTATTCGGCAATAACAAGCAAAAATCACTTTTTCCAATAAAAACAACGTTCGCTCGTGTCAAATCTGCAGATTCCAAAATCTCATCCGCTATATGATTCAGCAAAATATCCATATAAAACATTCTGCCACGCAAGCTCTTCAAGGCTCCTTTGGATGGAACATTGCCAATGAAATCTTCCACGCCGTACAATTTCCCCTTGACCAAAAGGTACAATTCTTCTTTTCTCCACTTCGCTGCTGAACTCATGCAGGCTTTTTTATAATTCTTCTCGCCTTTTTCCAAAAAGAAATCATACAAGCATGTCGCAAAAGCTGCCGTCAGTCTTTGGTGGTCATGGAGAGAGACATCCGGCAACTCCTTCGTGTTGGTACTCGATGGCACATACTTCATAAGCACTTCCGTCAACATCAAAAGCTCATTCACGCTCATTGCATCAAGATTTTTCTGACGAAAATTCACTTCTAAATCTTGCAGGATTTTCTGATATCCTTCAGGAGATGCAGACATACCGCTGGACATCCGTGGATAGGAAACATTTTCCTCCTGTGCCTTTTCCAAATAAAACGCCGTTCTGTCCTCTTTGGGTGAAAGACTTTCAAATGCATTGAACACGGACGACAAATTCAAAAGCGATTGAAACGATTGCCCGCTTTCCCCTTCCTCCATACGCCGATCTGCCCCTGAGGAAAGATTGTCTGCTTCATAGACGATATAGCTGATATCTTCCGCTTCTAATTGAGCCTGTTTCAGTTCATCCTGATGATGATGAGCCACCGCTCGCAGGATATCCTCGTCCTTGCAATAATTCTCCAACCATTCCTTGCCTAACTGAGAATGTTTCACTCTCACAGACTTAGCACGAAAAACAATTTTTCCTACGTCATGCAAAAGCGATGCCTTGAGAATCTTTTCCTTTGTTTCATCCATAGCAACATCTCCATCTCAAAAAATAATAACATCTTCCACATGCGAATCCCCAATTCCCCAAGAACGAACCGACAAGTTGCTTGATAATTGATATATTCTCAGAGAATCTACGGATGTATCAATAATAGCACTGGATTCTTTCATCAGTTTTTCATAAGATTTTTTATTTAAAAACGCTTCAAACGCCGACTTTTGAACTCTTAACCCATATCTTTCCAAGCAATGTACCATGCGATATCGAACCTTATTGTCGGCAATATCATAAATCACAAGAACAATATATCTCTTTTCTTCTCTTGCGGAAAAATCTTCCTCAAAATCAAAAGAAAACTCATCATCCAAACCACATCACCCCAATACAAATCACCCAAACAGCATGTATCATCTCAATACAAAAAAACTGGTTGATACGCACTTGCGTCTTCTGCCATCAATGCCTGTGAAAAAGCCCCTGCTTGATAAACAATCGACCTGCGGTAACTCATCGGCACTTTAGGATTTAGATATTTATTTTCCGTTCGCATTTTCTTTTCATACTGCCGAAGAAAAATAGCCCGTCCCTCTCTCGTAAGGTAAACCCCTGGTTCATCTATTCGCTGAAAATGCTCTGGCAAAATAACGTGATGATGTATCATGGACATGACCATAGAATCCGCAATCACCGCCCTCCACTCTTCCATCAAATCCGACGCAAGTGCAGGATGATTACGTTTGAGTGCATGAAGCATACCAAAATATGGATGCAACCCGCGATTGACAACAGCAGTATAAACTTCATTGCTGATTAACGTATAAGCAAAACTAATCATTGCATTAAACGAATCAATGGGTGGTCTTCGATTTCTCCCCGAAAAAGCGAATTCTTCTGGCACTAAGCATGACAGTCCTTCAAAATACAACCTAGCAACGTTACCTTCATATCCCATCAAACTTTCCCTGTCTGTTGCATAAGAAACTTTTTTTTGCAAAAGAGACATCTGATGAATCTTTTCCTCAACACTCGATAGTTTTACACGCCGATTATACCTTCGCAAAAGAATGATTTGATTGTGAATTTTTGCCGCAATCCATTTCTTTCCCATCTCCAAAGAAAACGTACTGCCCTGCAAAAGAATTTGCTTTTGTTGCTTAAAAACATCCGCATGTCTTGTAGATTCCAGCCGTCCATGAAATTTCCCAGAACGAGAAATCCATGAAACAGGTATTCCATTTTTGAGCAGGGACACCATTGCTTCAGAAGATACCTGTACACTGTCAATCAAAACGAGGCACTCCAACACCTCTTCTGGAATTTCAAAAACAACTTCTAGGTTACGCCCCACCAAATAGCGACCGCCTTTTTTCTGAATCCTTGCATTTTCCTCTGTAACATAAACAAAACTCAGAAGCATCCCTCCCATTTTTATTTTTGCATCCTAATCATAAGATTTCTTCATAAAAGATTAAAATCCTTTTCTATAAAAAAATACCCCTTACGGGGATAATGATGAGATTGAGCATGATATCAATGCTGTAATAACGTTTCCGTCCCCTTACGGGGATTTTGTTTTTTAATGTTTGGTGACTTCACAAGATGGGTAGGCGTAGAAATCAGGTTTCCGTCCCCTTACGGGGATTTTGTTTTTTAATGGCTGAAAATCTATGGAGATAGAGAATGCGAAGCTGAAGTTTCCGTCCCCTTACGGGGATTTTGTTTTTTAATTTATTACTATTTTGACCTAAGCTGGTGTTTTGGTACTGGTTTCCGTCCCCTTACGGGGATTTTGTTTTTTAATGCGGAGGAGCTTAAGGAATGCCCTACGGTTGCAGAAGTTTCCGTCCCCTTACGGGGATTTTGTTTTTTAATGTAGTAGGACTAAGCATGAGTGAAGCATGCGAAAGGGTTCCCGTCCCCTTACGGGGATTTTGTTTTTTAATCCTTCTTTAATCATGGAGAGGTTATAGATGTCGAAGAGTTTCCGTCCCCTTACGGGGATTTTGTTTTTTAATGGTATTGAATATAACGTATCGGAGGTGAAAAAGACTGTTTCCGTCCCCTTACGGGGATTTTGTTTTTTAATTCACGGAGGAGCAGATGGAACACTGGAAAAAGGACGGTTTCCGTCCCCTTACGGGGATTTTGTTTTTTAATAAAAAGAAAATGCAAAAAAAGGTGCAAGGGAAATGGTGTTTCCGTCCCCTTACGGGGATTTTGTTTTTTAATGATGTAGCACCACGTGATACAAAAAACCAGTGTGCTGTTTCCGTCCCCTTACGGGGATTTTGTTTTTTAATATCTACGGTATTGTCGACATGATTGGAAGCCTTCGGGTTTCCGTCCCCTTACGGGGATTTTGTTTTTTAATAACGGCAGGAGTTTTGATTGGAAGGCTATCCAGTGGGTTTCCGTCCCCTTACGGGGATTTTGTTTTTTAATTTGTTGAGAAATTCGAAGCAATGTTAGAATATTTTTGGTTTCCGTCCCCTTACGGGGATTTTGTTTTTTAATTTAGAGATGATTTGACTGTTGTTTGCACGGCTCACGTTTCCGTCCCCTTACGGGGATTTTGTTTTTTAATTATACGATATAGACCGAGTAACCATGACCATTGTCGTTTCCGTCCCCTTACGGGGATTTTGTTTTTTAATTTGTCAATGTTTTAAAGAATACTGGGAGGAATTATGTTTCCGTCCCCTTACGGGGATTTTGTTTTTTAATCCCGTCCTGCAAACCTCATATCCCGTCTGCTTTTATTCATCATTTTACGGCGGAGATTTCTTTTTGTCAAAATTTTTCCCCTTTTTTCTCCTCAAAAACCTGTACCGCCCCGTATTTTCAAGGGACGGCGCAGATTTCGATGGAAATGTGCTAGTTTCTTTTCAAAGCTTTCCCGCAGTTGCCGCATAAACAGCAAAATCATTCACACCGTCCAAAGAGAGTGCTTTATTCAGCTTGTCATCGTAAAATGCTCCCACGGCACAAACTCCCGTTTGAATGGTGTATGCTGCCAAATAAAGGTTTTGGCAGACGTGACCGGCATCCAAAAAGATATAGCGGTATCCACGAGGTCCAAATTTGTACAGCATGCGTTCCATGGCTGCTGTCCAAATAAAGGTCACAGCACTTTGGCGAACCATGTTGGCAGACTTGAAGCCTGCCAAGAGTGCGTCCTCTATCTCGTCCTTGCCGGCAATGGGGAGAAGCGCATGTTCAAATGCCAAGAAACGATACAGCCCCGGTGCAAGTCCCTCTGCTTTTTGGATATAAAGGTATGTTTCAAATGCATGACGGCCACCGGCTCCCGGCACGGTACGCATACTGCGGGCATTGGGCAACGCCTCCTTGACACCTTGCGTGCACCAAAGCAAATAAGACAGTTCCTTCAAGGTCAAAGGCTTTTCGCTGTACTGGCGAACCGTTGTGCGAAGCTCCATCAATTCCAAGAAACTCGCTTGGAAATCCGGCAGTAGGTCTGGCTCAGGCAAAGGCAAGAGCCTTGTCCCCTCTTTCACGGGACGCTCCGGCATGGGAGGTGCCTCTCCTGCCAGCTCGCGCGTGTTCTGGCTTTTTTCCAAGGTCGTTGCTGCCAGAAATTCCTGCTCAATCGAACTATTCTCTGTTTCCCTTTCCATATCTATCCCTCACATATTCGGGCGGATTCCCGTCTTGCCCGTAAATTTATGGTAGCTTCCGCCCTTGCGGCGGCTCATAAGCTCCGCAAACAATTCCTCTGGATGAATATCATGGAACGCCAACAAGACAAGGCAGTGATACCAGAGGTCGCCCATCTCATAGAGAATATCTTTCTTTTCCATATTCTTGGAGGCAATGACTGTTTCCACAGCCTCCTCGCCAACCTTCTTCAAAATCTTGTCATGCCCTTTTTCAAAAAGGTAATTCGTATAGGAACCCTCGACAGGATTCATGCGGCGATCCTGAATCACGTCATAGAGCGCATTCAAGACCTCTGCCAAAGAAGTTTCCGGCTCTTCCGGAACAACAGCGATATCCTTGTTGCTTTCCCCCATCTGGCGGCCGCTAAAGCAGGAATACGTTCCCGTATGGCAGGCAACGCCGGTCTGATGCACACGAACCAGCAAGGTGTCACCATCGCAGTCATAGGAAATTTCCTTGACCTGCTGCACGTTGCCGGAGGTCTCCCCCTTTTGCCAAAGAGCCTGCCGACTGCGGCTGAAAAACCATGTATACCCTGTTTCTATCGTCTTTTTCAGGGATTCCTCATTCATATATGCCAGCATCAAAACCTGACCGCTTTCCTCCTGCACGATTGCAGGAACCAGCCCCTTTTCATCAAACTTTACCATGGAAATATCCTTGATATCCATTAGAAACGCACCTCCACACCACGCGATTTTAAATAATCCTTCACTTCTCTCACGGTAAACTGACCATAATGAAATACAGATGCTGCCAGAACTGCATCTGCCTTCCCCAAGGTCAGCACGTCATAAAAATGCTCCAGCGTACCTGCTCCGCCCGAAGCAATCACCGGAACATTTACTGCTTCCGAAACAGCACGAGTCAAGGGGATATCATAGCCGTCCTTTGTCCCATCAGCATCCATGCTCGTAAGCAGGATCTCTCCAGCTCCCAGCTCGACTCCCCGTTTGACCCATTCCAAGCAATCTATTCCTGTTGGGGTACGTCCGCCATTGATATAGACCTCCCAACGATCCTCTCCGCTTCGCCGTGCATCTACCGCAAGAACGATGCACTGGCTGCCGAAGCGTTCCGCTCCTTGCCGAATCAGATCTGGGTTCTTGATGGCAGCAGTATTCACGGAAGTCTTGTCCGCTCCTGCCTTCAGCATGGAACGCATATCCTCCACAGTTCGGATACCGCCGCCTACTGTAAAGGGAATAAATACCTGTGAGGCACAATCCTGCGCTACCTGCACCATCGTGTTCCGCTTCTCGCTCGAAGCCGTAATATCAAGAAACACAAGCTCGTCACAGCGTTCCTTGTCATAACGAGAGGCAAGCTCCACAGGATCTCCAGCATCCCGCAAGCCAACAAAATTCGTTCCCTTGACTACCCTGCCGTCCTTGACATCAAGGCATGGAATAATCCGTTTTGTATACACATTACCCCTCCTTTGCCACACTGATCGCCTGTGCCAGATCCAGCGAACCCGTATAGATGGATTTTCCGACAATAACGCCTTCGATTCCATCTTTTTCATACGGCATCAAGGCAATAATATCATCAATCGACTTGACACCGCCAGATGCAACCACAGAAATACCGCCTGCCTTTGCTAATGCTGCCGTTGCCTCAACATTGACTCCCGTTAATGTGCCATCACGAGAAATATCCGTATAGATAATCGTGCGGACACCCACTTCTGCCATTTCCTTGGCAAGCTCCTCCGCCTTCATATTGCTCGACACGCCCCAGCCGTCTACTGCCACGATGCCGTCCTTCGCATCAATACCAACTACAATGCGGTTGCCGTAGTTCCTGCATGCTTCCTTGACAAGTTCTGGATCTCTTACCGCCACAGAGCCTAAGATCACTCGTGTTACGCCCATCTCCAAAATGCTGTCGATCTGCTCCATTGTGCGGATACCGCCGCCAAGCTCCGTTGGAATCTCAACTGCCTTTAGAATCTCCTTTACAGTCTCCATATTTTGGGAAGTGCCAGCAAGTGCTCCGTCCAAATCGACCAAGTGCAGATATTCCGCTCCCTGCTCCTGCCATTTCCTTGCCATCTCTGCCGGATGATCTGAAAAAACCGTTTCCTGCTGAAAATCACCTTTCAGCAATCGGACACACTTACCGCCACGCATATCTATTGCGGGAAATATAATCATGGAAGTCCTCCTTACCCTTCAGGAAACACTGCTTATTCCTTTTCTCATCTAATTCATGTTTCCTTCGACAAAATTCTTTAAAATCTGCAATCCAACATCGCCTGATTTCTCCGGATGGAACTGCGTTGCCTGTATATTGCCCTTCGCTACCGCAGCGGTCAAGCTGCTCCCATATATCGTTCGTGCCGACACGATAGAATCATCATCGGGAACTGCATGATAGCTATGCACGAAATATACATACGGATGCTCCGCAAGCCCTGCAAAAAGGTTTCCTGCCTGTCGGTCTCCTGTGATATCCAAGGAATTCCATCCCATATGCGGAACCTTCAGAGCCTTCGCATCGATTTTCCGTACCATGCCCTTGAGCAGCCCTAATCCCTTGACCTCCGGCGATTCCTCACTTCCCTCAAAGAGAATTTGCATCCCAACGCATATACCCAAAAGAGGCTTACCGGCAGCTGCCTGCGCTCGCAAAGCTGAAACAAGACCGCTGGCTTCAAAGTTTTTCATGCAATCACCAAATGCTCCAACGCCTGGCAGGACGATTTTGTCGGCACGGCAAAGCTCCTCCTCGGAACTCGTCACAGTAACCTCGGCACCTAAATAGGCAAATGCCTTTTCCACGCTGAACAGGTTGCCGATCCCATAATCTATCACAGCAATCATATCATTCCACCTCACAAAATTCCCTTCGTTGACGGAATCCCATCCACGCGGGTATCTTGACTGACAGCAATACGGAGTGCATGTCCCAGTGCCTTGAAGATCGCCTCAACCTTGTGATGGGAATTCGTCCCATAAAGTACCTTTACATGGAGGGTGATTCCAGCATGGAAAGCAAAGGCCCGCAGGAATTCTTCCGTCAATTCCGTATCATAACCGCCGATCATAGGTGCCATCTCTCCGCCGTCATAGACTAAAAACGGTCGCCCGCTAATGTCCAATGCCACAAGCACCAAGGCTTCGTCCATTGGCAGATAAAAACTCCCATAACGGGTGATTCCCCGCTTGTCGCCTAATGCCTCCTTAAAGGCTTCGCCAAGCGCAATGCCTATGTCCTCTACCGAATGATGCCCATCTACTTCAATATCGCCATTACAAGACAGCTTTACATCAAACAGCCCATGAGCAGCAAAAAGGTTCATCATGTGATCAAAAAATCCAATGCCAGAGTGAATGTCTGTCTTCCCGTTTCCGTCCAGTGCAATATCTACGGAAATTTTCGTCTCTTTTGTCTGACGGTCAACCTTGCCTTCCCTCATCTCTCTGTCCCCCTATCATTTTTCTTTGCATTTCCCATTTCACGCCGTCCATCCTATTTCCTTCGGAAACGGATTGCCTCTGCATGTGCCTGCAAGCCTTCCGATTCTGCTAAACGGATAATATCCTCACTCACGTCTGAAAGTGCCTCTTGGCTATAGGAAATAATACTTGTCCGCTTCATAAAGGTCTCCACGTTCAAGACGGAATAGAACCGTGCCGTTCCGCCCGTTGGAAGTACATGGTTGGGGCCTGCAAAATAATCGCCAAGAGGTTCCGGAGAATATGCTCCAAGGAATACTGCTCCTGCGTTGCGAATATACGGAAGCAGCTTAAACGGTTCTTCCGTCAAAATCTCCATATGCTCAGGTGCCGAAACATTGGCAAAATGAATTGCCTGCATCATGTCCTCTGCGACAATGATACATCCATTCCTGTCTAGAGCTGCTCTCGCTATTTCCTGCCTTGGCAGCCTTTCCAGCTGCTCCTCAGCCTCTTTTGCTACCTTTTGTGCAAGCTCTTCCGAATCCGTCACCACGATACTGCTGGCGAGAGGATCATGCTCTGCCTGGCTCAACATATCCGCAGCTGCATAAACAGGATCTGCAGATTTATCTGCTACGATCAAAATCTCACTGGGACCTGCCAGCATATCAATATCGCAATTACCATACACTTCCTTCTTGGCAAGCGTCACAAAGATATTTCCAGGTCCTGTAATCTTGTCCACACGGGGAACGGTTTCCGTACCGAATGCCATAGCGGCTATCGCCTGCGCTCCCCCAATCTTGAAGATCTTGTGAACTCCAGCAAGACGGGCTGCCACCAGCACATAAGGATTGATCTTCCCATTTTTGGGCGGAACCATCATGATAATCTCCCCTACTCCTGCTACCGATGCAGGAACTGCATTCATAACAACAGAAGAAGGATAAGCTGCCGTCCCCCCTGGTACATAGATTCCGACACGGTTCAGCGGTATCAAAGATTGACCAAGGATAGAACCTTTGTCACGATATGTCATCCATGAATTTGCCTTCTGCTCCTGATGATACCTGCGGACATTCTCGATAGCCTTCTTCAAGGAGGCAACGATTTGTGCATCTGCTTCCTTCTCTGCTGCCTCATATTCCTCCTCTGTCACAAGAAAATCCTCTGCCTTGCATTCCACACGGTCAATCAGCTTCGTATACTCCAGAACGGCCTCATCGCCCTTCTTGCGCACGTCATTTACAATACGACGAACCAATTCTGCTGCGGTAAGATCCTCCCCAAAGGTTTTCTTGTTTGCTTCACGGATCTTGGGACTAAGCTCTACCTCATCAAAAGAAGGCTTTCTCAAAAGCTTTTCAACTTCCAGTACGCCTATCTCGCTCGCCTTTACGATCTTCATTCTTTTCCCCCGCTCTCCAAAATCACGCTCAGATCCTTGACCATCGCACTAATGCGGTCAAACTTCATTTTAAAGCTGACACGATTTGCAATCAAACGCGCCGTTGCATCCATGATGTAGGCAATTTCTTCCAATCCGTTTTCCTTAAGTGTCGTGCCGGTCTCCACGATATCCACGATACTCTCCGAAAGTCCGACAATAGGGCCAAGCTCGATAGAACCATTCATCTTGATGTATTCCATCTGCATTCCCTGCTTGCTGAAATATCGCTCCGCAATATGCGGAAACTTAGTAGCCACACGGGTATGTGCATAGTCCGTCAGCTTCTCCCTTCGCTCTGCTGTTGGAACAGCCATCATCAAGTGGCATTTGCCAAAGCCAAGATCCAAAAGCTCATAAACGTCCTTGCCGGATTCCTCCAGCACATCCTTGCCTATAACACCAATATCTGCTGCACCATATTCCACATACGTCGGTACATCTGCCGTTTTTGTAATAATAAACTTGATCTTCTTCTCCTCATTGGTAATGACCAGCTTTCTTGACTTCTCAGAAAGCCCTTCTGCCGTATATCCTATCTTGGAAAGCAAGTCCGAAGAAAGCTTAAAAAGCTTTCCCTTCGGCAATGCAATGGTCAAATAATCCATGTTTCCAGCGTTCATTCCGTTCCCTCCACTAATTTTGTTCATCTGCCTGTCGTAAAATACGAAGCACCAAGGAATCCTCTGCTTTTGCGGGTTCATGATGATGACGGATCAGATCCGCCTCTTGCAAAAATCCAGCTTGTCTCAAAAGGTCTGCACCAATAGCAGGATGACAATAGTACACATACAAGGCATATCTCAAGTAATCTAAGAGAGAATCTCTCTCCTTCTTTGCCCAGCTCCTCGAAAACTCCGGACATGCGCTATGCAGCAATACAGCAAAAACCTTTCCGATAATTCCCATATCGCCCTTTCTGCGTCCAACGTCATGCAAAAGCGCACATCGAATCAAAAAAGGCAAGTCAAGCGATTGCCCTGCTCCTATCCGTTCTGCCGTATAAGCCACATGCAAGGCATGGTACTGGTCGGATACATTCATCGCAAAGAACAGCCGCTGTGCCTCATCCGGCAAGTAATTTTTTATGTAATCGATATCCTCTGCATATAATCTTGCTCGAATCGCTCGAAAAAATTGGTGCACACGCTGCATCATTCGATATAAACCAACCTTTGATAACCAGTATCCTGTTGATACTTCTCAGCCTCAGCTTGAGACTGCGCACTCATGGAAAGCTCTACGACCAAACCCTCCGCGCGAAGCTTTTTTGCCTCGCAAATAGCTTCTGCGATCTTGCTTTCACAATAGCTCACATAGACATTCTTTACCTGCTTTGGCTTTGCCAAAGACTGACGTTCCAATGCCAAAAGGATCCGCTCTATCCCAATAGCAAATCCAGTAGCAGGACATGCATTTCCGAAGTCCGAAAGCATGCCGTCATACCTGCCGCCTCCGCAAAGCGGGAAGCCAAGTCCCGGAGCATATGCCTCAAATACCATTCCCGTGTAATAGTTAAAGTCACGAAGAATCCCAAGGTCAAAAATCACATACTGCTCTACACCATACATCTTTAAGAGACCGTAAATCTCACTCAGGTTGTCCAGCGCACGGCGGCTCTGTGCATTGATTGCGATGTCATACGCACTCTTTAGCATATCCTCACCGCCTAAAAGCATAGGAATCCTTTTAATGCTCGCTTTTGCCGTAGCTGGGATTTCCAATGCTTCCACCAAACTGCCAAATGCAACCAGATCACGTTTCTCAATCGACTTCTTTATCTTGTTTCTTGTTTTCTCCTCGATCTGATACTGCTCCATGAGTCCATTGACAAATTCTACTTGCCCAAGGCAAATACGAAAATCCTTAAGACCAGACGCCAAAAGTCCCTGAATCGCTAAAGCAATGATCTCTGCATCTGCAGAAGCACTTCCGCTCCCCATCAATTCAACGCCTGCTTGATAAAATTCGCACTGCCGTCCCATCTGTGTCTGCTCATAGCGATATACGTTGCTGACATAGGACAGCTTGAGCGGCAAGGCATGTTTCTTCAAGCGGCTTGCTGCCAATCTCGCTATCGGAGTCGTCATTTCATGGCGAAGCGCCAACGTGCGATTGTTCATGTCAAAAAACTTAAACATGCCATCCTCTAAGGATCGGCCATTTCCCATTGTCAAGGTATCCAGATATTCAATCGTCGGTGTTACTACCTCATCATATCCCCAATGAGCAAAAAGATCCGCTAATTGTGTTTCGATCACTCTCTTTTCTGCTGCCTCATCCGGCAAAAAGTCCCTTGTCCCATAAGGAATACTAAATACATTTTTATCCATTCCTACCACCCTTTTTCAAGATTTTTGCTTTATGCGCTCTAATACCATCTGGTAGCCATCTGCCCCATAATTCAAACAGCGCTTTACTCGACTGATGGTTGCCGTGCTTGCCCTCGTTCGTTCGATAATATCGTCATAAGTATGCTTCTCTGCCAACATTCTAGCAACCTCCAGCCGCTGGGCGAGTGCCTTCAGTTCCCCAATCGTACATACGTCTTCCAAAAACGCATAGCACTCATCCACAGTTTCCAAGGTGAGCAATGCCTCACAGAAACGATCCGCCAGCTCATCTCTTAGTTTTTGATTTGCCATCCCAGCGTCTCCCTTCCTCAATCCTTTCTTTCTTTTTTTCTTTATCTCTTTACTTTGCGAAAACAATTATAGCATATTCAAACGAAAAAAGAAATCTCGCTAAATGAAAATATTGCTTGAAAGCAGTTTCCCTCTATGATTAAATAAAACATGAGAATTGTTACACTAATTATTCAAGGAGGAATCATCCTATGAGTTTTGAAGATAATATCCGTAAGGTTGTTCCCTATACACCAGGAGAGCAGCCCCAGCGTCCTGTCATTAAACTGAATACGAACGAATGTCCTTATCCGCCTTCGCCCGCTGTCAAGAAAGCATTAAGCGAAATGGATACTGCATTGCTTCGCAAATATCCAGATCCTACTGCCAGCTTGCTCGTAGATGCGGTTGCAAGCTATTACGAGCTTTCACCTGAACAGGTTTTCGTCGGCGTTGGTTCCGATGACGTTCTGTCCATGTGCTTCCTGACCTACTTTCATGGAAAAAAACCGATTCTTTTCCCGAATATAACTTATTCCTTCTACGATGTTTGGGCAGAGGTATATCGTATTCCGTACAAGCAGATTCCACTGACAGAAGATTTTTCCATCGATCCCACGGATTACCGCCAAGAAAACGGCGGTATCGTCATCGCTAACCCCAATGCCCCGACTGGCGTATTGGAAAACCTTGATTTTATCGAAGATATCTTGAAAGCAAATCCTGATTCCATCGTTCTTGTTGACGAAGCCTACATTGATTTTGGCGGAGAAACCGCCCTTCCTCTTCTTGATAAATATGAAAACCTTGTCATCGTCCGCACCACCTCCAAATCCCGTGCCATGGCAGGAATGAGAATCGGCTATGCCTTCGGCAGCAAAAAGCTCATCAAATATCTCAACGATGTCAAGTTCTCCGTTAACTCCTATACCATGAACCTCCCATCTATCCTGGCAGGAAAAGCTGTCATAGAAGATGATGCCTATTTCCAAGAAATCGTGGCAAAAATGGTAAAAACAAGAGAATGGACCAAACAGGAGCTAAAACGGCTCGGATTTAAGTTCCGGGATTCTAAGACAAATTTCATTTTTGCGACACATCCAACCGCAAATGCAAAAACTCTTTTTGAACAGCTAAAAACGCAGGATATTTTTGTCAGGTACTTCAACCAACCGATTATCAATAATTATCTGCGTATCTCTATTGGGACAGATACAGAAATGAAAAAATTCATCGAGGTTCTTGAAGGGCTGCTGTAAAAGCAAAACTGCATAAACGATAAAGGGCTGCTGCAATTATACGCAACAGCCCTTTTGTTATAACGCCCTCAAATCAAAGTCGATCATAAAACGCATCAAAGAAAACCTTTTCATATTCCCCGACAGGATCTGCCGTTGGAGATGCTATCGTCTTCCATTCATAAGTGCCATAGAACTTCAGCCTATAGCAGAGATAATATATCGCCTCACCAATACACTTGGCCGAATATCCCTCCTGCTGGATGGAACCATTCGGTGAAACAAATTCCCACTCATTTTTTCCGGGATGCTTATCTCGATACATCTCCGTCCTTTCAAAATTATAGAAGTAACGCTCCACCCTGTAATTGCTGACCTTTCCATAGCCTGCATCGCCAGCCTCAAATGCCGTGATTGCAATAACATATTGCGGAGGTGCATATTTCTGCACTACCAAAGAGGATTTGTCAATATACGTCGCAACCCCGCGATTCCTCCAAACCATCGGAAAACGCTTGTCATTGTTGTAGTAATATGCCCAATCCGAAGAAGGCTCTACCTTTTGCTTTGCAGGCAGCGATACTTCTTCTGCAGAAACGTCTTTTTCTACAGGTGCATCTTTCTGCTCCTTCACCACAGGTGCGTCCTTGCTGTCCTTCTGCTCCTTCACCACAAGTGCGTCCTTGCTGTCCTTCTGCTCCTTCTCTGCAGGTGCATCCTTGCTGTCTTTCTGTTCCTTTCCTGCTGTATCCTTGGAATCCTTCTTCTGTTCCTTTTCTGAAACTCCATCTTTATTTGCAGCTGCATTCAGGGATAAATCCTTTGCATCGAGCGATTCCGAAGAAGAAGCAGCCGCAAATACAGGAACTGCGTTTCCAAAGGAAATACACGTTACAAATGCACACCATACAAATAAAGCCATCCACTTTCTCATCTGCTTACTCCACCCTCTATTTTTTCTTTAATCTTTTGATTCTACTTCCAATTCCAAGCCTGGCTGATAGATGCGATAACAGGACCTCCCTGCCATCTTTGCTGCATAAAGTGCTGCATCGCTTTGCTGCATCAAAACATCCAAAGGCATAAGCTCACCATTTGCATGAGAAACACCTGCACTTACGGTCAAACATTCCAGCCCTGGATCCGTCTTGTAAACAGCTATCAGCTGTTCCATAAAATCGCAGATCTTTTCCTCTATTTCAATCATAGGTTCTCCACGGGAAAGGACTACCATGAATTCGTCTCCCCCCAAGCGAACATGAAACGCCTCCTTAAATACAGACTTCATCACCTCTGACAAAATCAAAAGCGCCGCATCACCAGTCTGATGCCCATAGGTGTCATTTACCTCCTTGAAATGATCCAAATCAAGCGTAATCAATGTCAGCAACTCTGGTTTACAGCGTGCCCTGATATACTCATGCATATATCTGCGATTTGCAAGACCCGTAAGCGCATCCTTTCTTGCCATCTCCAAAACCGCTTTTTGGTAATCAAACAATTTACTATGCATATCCCGCATGGCACGAGTCAGCTTTCCGACCTCATCCTCGCGATCCATAAATTTCTGCAATTCGTGCATTGTTTCATCATCCAAATGAAGATAACCGCTCCCCATAGCTACCATACGTTTTGTAACAATTTCCATGGGGGAAGAAACAGCATGTCCCAACCGTGTTGCAATAAAGACAAACAACAGCTGCAACAAAAAGCTGCCAATGATCATGCTGCAGATAGTAGCTTCAAACAACTGCTCCATAGCATTTCTTCTCGCCTGCACCATCGTATCGATCTCATCGATCCATACGCCAGTACCGATCACCCAATGATAAGGCTCAAATGACATCGTATAATTTCTTTTTGGAAGCGATTCTGTCTCACCAGGCTTTGGAAAGCTTAAATCGGTATAACCACCGCCTTCGCTCCTGCCCTTGCTAAGCATTTCCCGTATAAAATAACGCCCACTGGGATCTTGCTCATTTAAACGTGAATGTCCCTCCACAGGATTTCCCAAGAGAACAACATTCACGCCCTCATAAGTGTCGATCCAAAAATATCCACGCCCATCATCATATCTCAAATTCCTAACCAAATCGGCAGCCTCTTTTTTAGCCTGCACCTCTGTCAGGATTCCACTTAGCTGTTTCTTGTAAATCTCATTTACAACACTCACAGCTACCTGCGTTTTTTCCTTCAGCATAGTATCCTTATCATGCACAAGATCCTCTCGATAGATCGCAACTTGCTTTTCATAGTCCCTGAACAAATGATAAGAAAAAGCTCCTGCCAGAACGAGCGTCGTACAAAGTGATATGCTAACAAAAGACACAATAAACCTCGTTTTCATGGAACGAAACTTAAACACTCTGCTGCACCCCTCCCATTCTATACTGCTTATATTATTCCACACCTCCCAAAAATTCTCCTGCTATATTAAAAAATTTTTACAAAAAAAACCTTGAAGTATTTTCTCCAAGGTTTTGATCTTAATTTACTTGCCCAAAAACAGTTCTTCCACACGATCCATAATGACAGCAGCCAGATCTGACTTTTTCATTAACGGATACTTATTGACCGTGCCGTTACGATGCAGCAGACATGCTATGTTTGTCTCACCCTGAAATCCAGCACCTTTTTCTGTCACGTTATTCGCTACAATAAAATCTAAATTCTTCTTTTCCAGTTTTAATTTTGCATATTCCATTAAGTTTTGCGTCTCAGCAGCAAATCCGACCAAAATCTGGTTGGATCTTTTGATTTTCCCAAGCTCCTGCAATATATCAGGATTTCGAGCAAGCTCTATGCTCCAGTCACCTTCTGATTTCTTGATCTTCTGCTCGGCAACCTCCTTGACTCGATAATCTGCAACCGCAGCCGCTTTTATCACGGCATCCGTACTCGGGAATTCTTCCATCACCGCTTCCAGCATTTCTTGCGTGGTTTCCGTATGAATGGTACGCACTCCAGACGGATCAGGCAATGCTGTCCTTCCTGCAACCAAAACGACCTCTGCCCCACGTCTTGCCGCATCTTCTGCCACTGCATATCCCATCTTCCCACTGGAACGATTCCCTATGAATCGTACAGGGTCGATAGGAGCAATCGTTCCGCCTGCCGTTACCAAAATCTTTTTCCCGCAAAGCGTTCTGCTTGATTGAAAATGCCTTTCCAAGACAGAAACAATTTCCGCTGGTTCCGGCAGCCGTCCAGAACCGTTCTCCCCACAAGCCAAATGACCGCAGGAAGGCGGAATCATCTTCATGCCCAGCTTTTTGAGCCTCTCCATATTTTCCTGCGTAATGGGGTTTTCGTACATATTGCTATTCATGGCAGGAGCCAAGAACACAGGCGCTTTTGTCGCCAATATCGTCGTTGTCAGCATATCATCTGCCATGCCGCAGGAAAGCTTTGCCAAAAGATTCGCCGTAGCAGGAGCTGCCAGCACTACATCCGCAAGCCTTGCAAGTGCAATATGTTCAACATTCCAATGCGTCACCGTACTCCACATACTAGTGTTCACAGGATTCCCGCTGATTTCCCGAAAGGTCAATTCCGTCACGAAATTCTGTGCCGCCTGTGTCATGATCACGTGGACTTCTGCACCAGCCTTCCTCATGCGGCTGACAATTTCCACAGCCTTATAAGCGGAAATGCCTCCTGTAACCCCCAAAACCACCTTCTTGCCATAAAGAGGTGACTTCTTTTCCGTACTCATGCTTCTGGTTCAGCAGCTGCATTTGCAGATTCCTCTGCTTCCTCCATCACAGTCCCTGTTTCTTCTGCCGCTTCAGACTCATGAAAATCTTTGGATATCTCGTATGTAATCTTTCCCTCTGCAATTTCTTCCAATGCATTCGTTACATTCTTGATAGAAAGATTCTCTGCCCGAAGTTCTGCGCCTGTCATCAGCTGGCGTGCACGTCTTGCAGCTAAAACGACCAGCCCATATCGACTGTCTACCTTTGTCATCAATGCATCCGTCGAAGGATTTACCATACTCATTACAGCATTTGTTTTCATTTCTCCAACACCTCAAAAAGATTTAAATTTATATTCGTGCGGCAATGCTCCGCAGCTAAAATTTCCTTGATTTTTGCTACTGCATTTTCTACTGTATCATTGACAACAGCATACTTGTACTGCCGCCCAACGCTAATTTCTTTTTTTGCTGAACCCAGCCGCTTTGCAAGGCTTTCCTCGGTTTCCGTGCCACGCCCACGAATACGCTTTTCCAATTCCTCCAAGGAAGGAGGCAGCAAGAAAATAAAAACGCCCTCCGGACATTTTTCCATGACATGCAAAGCTCCCTGGACATCTATTTCCAGCAAAACATCACACCCCTCTGACAAACGTTCTTGAATTTTCTTGATGGGCGTCCCGTAATAATTTCCATAAACCTCAGCCCATTCAAGAAATCCCTCTTCTTGTATCATTTCTTGAAACTGTTCCTTGGACATGAAATAATACTGAACTCCATCCTCCTCGCCCTCTCTAGGATTGCGTGTTGTTGCTGAAATGGAGTACGACAAACCTGGCGTGTTTTCTAAAAGGGCACTGCAGACGGTTCCTTTTCCTGTTCCAGATGCTCCGGAAACCACCACCAATAATCCTTTGTTCATGATCCCTCATCCTTCATTTTCAAATCTATACTATCCTTTTCTATCATGCAAGGAACGGCCTTCTCTGACCGCACTGCCGAGAGAGATACCCATGATTCCTCACTCAATATTTTGTACCTGTTCCCTCAGCTTCTCAATCTCACTCTTGATCTCAACGACAATCTGCGCTGCCTTTGCATCATTTGCTTTAGAGCCTATAGTATTCGTCTCTCGGTTCATCTCCTGAATCAAAAAATCCAGCTTTCTTCCCACAGAAGCAGCCGAACCTTCCAACATTTGAGAAAATTGCAGGAAATGACTCTCTAGGCGTACGATCTCCTCCGTATAATTCACTCGATCAGCATAAACCGCTGTTTCCTGAATCAATCTGGATTCATCTATTTTTTCATTTTCCAAAAGCTTAGAAACCACATCTTTCAAATGCAGCCGATGTTTTTCAACAATCTCAGGTGCCAAGTCAGAAACCTCATTGACAAGACCACGCAACCGCTCCAAACGTTGCAAAAAATCCTTTTGGATATTCTCTCCTTCCAGCAATCGCATTTCATTCAAGCGAATCACGGCTTCCTCAATAGCCTCCAAAAGACTCTTTTCACTATTTTGCAAGGAAGAATACTGTTCCTCTACCGTCAAAACGCCTGGATAAGATGAAATCAGTGCAACATCCTGCTGCTTCGGCAGCACAAGACCTTCGCTCAATGCAGAAAGTGCTTCCTGATATGCCTTGGCAAGAGCTTTATTCACATTGATACAAGGTTGGCTTTCTCCCTTATCCATAAACGTAATATAAATATCAAGCTTTCCCCGAACAACATGCTTTTTGATAACAGCACGCATTTTGTTTTCCCATGCGGCAAACAAATGCGGCATATGAAAATCCAAGTCCAAGAACCTTTGGTTTACGGACTTGATTTCAACGTGAAATTTATAATTTTCGTCCTCAGCATCCGAAGCGCCAAATCCTGTCATGCTTTTTAGCATGTCCGATTCCTCCTCAAAAGATTACTCCTCTACGAAACCTGTGAATACCTGTTCCGCTGGACCTGTCATATATACATGATCGTTCTCTGCCCATTCAACCAACAATTTTCCGCCATCTAATTCAACTTCTGCTTTGCGTTCCGATTTGCCGTTGAGTACTGCCGCCACCAAGGAAGCACAAGAACCTGTACCACATGCCAATGTAATAGCGGCACCACGTTCCCACACACGCATACGCAAATGACTGCGATCCTTTACCTGCACAAATTCCGTATTGGTTCGCTTCGGAAATTTCTCATGTTTTTCCACCAATGGACCATTTTTTTCTATGCCGCAATCTGCAATGTCGTCAAAAAAAATAACACAATGCGGATTTCCCATTGATACGCATGTCATTTCATAAGTCATTCCATCGATTTCAATTGGCTGAGCGACCACTCGATTCTTTCCATATCCATCCACGGGAATTCGCTCGCCTTCCAAGACAGGCACGCCCATATCTACACGAACTCCCTGCACCTTCCCATCTAAAATCTCAATTCTGGGAACCAAGATCCCTGCTCCAGTTTCTACCGTGAATTCCGTCTTGGTTGTAAGCTTCTCATCGTAGATATACCTTGCAAAGCAACGGATACCATTACCGCACATCTCTGGTTCACTGCCATCCGCATTGATAATGCGCATACGAAAATCTGCACATTCCGAGGGAAGCACCATCAAAACGCCATCTGCACCAACACCATAATGACGATCACAGACCTTCCTTGCAAATGCTGATGCATCCTGAATTCGTTCCTTGAAGCAATCCACAAGAACAAAATCATTACCGCATCCTTGCCATTTTGAAAACCTCATACTTTATCCCCCATCATAAAATAACCAGTCTTAATGGTTATTTTACTTGTTTTAACAAAACTATGCAAGCAAGTGCCTTCTTTTTTCAAAGGAATTTATGAATCATTATATACCACAAAAGAAAATGTCCCAATGTGGTATGATATTACAAGGGAAAAAATGTAAAAATTGTTAACGGTCGAATATTGAAAAGTAATGGCAGCTATATTTCAGTAGATATTAAATGGTGTATTAGGACTTGTTGCCCATCACAAAATATGTTATTATAACGCCATTGTTCAAGAAAATGCCGTAAGCATTTTCCCTCCAATTTGCGTTTCAACGAAGGATGATTCAAGTCGTTATAATTGGTATCATGATACACTATACGAAAGGAGGATGTAAAATGAATGCCAAGCGTAAAAATCATCTGACTAAGAAGATCCTTGTAGCATTATCTTTAGGAGCCTGCCTCTTGAGTTATTCCGGAACTGGTATGGCGATAAGTACTAACGATGTTACTAAGCATTCGGATGGTGTAACTGTACAGTCGCGTAATGATGTTCCTTTTACAGGTGTAAACATTGAAAGCAGTGCCACAAATACCGTTATCGATTGGTCTTCATATAATGTTGCCCAAAATGAAATAGTGCAATACGATGGAAAGAATTACCTAAACCTGATAGGTAGCAATGATCCATCTCAGATCAATGGCAAAATCAGAGGTGGTGGAAATATCTACCTTATCAACCCTAATGGAGTTATGTTTGGGGATACGAGCAGTGTAGATGTGGGCAATCTTTATGTATCTGCTCGCCCCCTTAACGGAAGTGAATGGAATAATTACATTTTAGTAGGAGACACTTATTTTGATAAAGATGAACTGAGCTTTGTCAATACAAATTTCCGGGACGAACAGTCGAATACATCTGATGGCGATGATCCTTCAAAGCGTGGAACAAAGCCTTCAAGGCGTGAAACCGATCCTTCAAGGCGTGGGACAGAGCCTGCAGGTGGCGGAACAGAGCCTTCAAAGTCTGAAACCTATCCATTACGCAAGCTTTCTGATGCGGAAGCTGCTAAGATTGCCCTTCCGAATGATATACAAGATGCATTGCCTGTTAATGATACTAGTAGTATCTTTGAAACCAACTCTACTGACAATATGATCAGGCAAATAATCCAAGCGGCTACAAATACGGATGCTGCTCAGACTGGTATCGTAACTCTTAGTGAAGATGAGGAGGAGGAGGAGCATGAATAGTCTCAAAAACGTTCTCTTTGGGAGTTGTGTTCTAAGGTAAAAGGT
>JAZLHW010000090.1:0-1850 GCA_045617105.1 Selenomonadaceae bacterium
GAGGTTCAGATCGTCCCATTGCAGAGCGCTGAACTCGCCCCGCCGCAGTCCCGTGGCAAGCTCCAATGCAACCATCTCATAGCAGCCCTCCTCCCGCGCCTGCAGCAGGAAGCACCGCATCTCGTCCTCGGTCAGCACCTGCATCTCCTTTGCCTTCTTCGGCGGGAGCTTGCAGCCCACAGCAGGATTGGTGTGGATCAGTCCCTCCTGCTTTGCCTTTTCCAGCGCCGTCCGGCAGGTTGCGTGGCAGGAGCGCACCATGCGGTCGGACAGTCCCACGCCGTAAAGGTCGGTGCGCACCATGCGCCCGGAGGTTTTCAGTTCCGCATAGAAGAGCTGGAGGTCATTCTGCGTCAGCTTGTTCAGCGGGATCATGCCCAGCACCGGAATGATGTGATGATAGATCCGGTTCTCGTAACCGCATTGTGAGGTGAGACGCAGCGCAGGTTTGGAGAAGGTTTCGTACCAGAGCCTGATCCAATCGCCGAAGAGCATGTCCGGCTTTGCCCGCTGCGGCAGCTTGCCGGAGAGCTTTTCGCATTCCTCCCTGAGCTTTTTGAGCTTTTCGGCGCACTCCGTCTTGCTTTTGGCGAGGACGCTTTTGGTTTTGGGTTTCCCCGCATCGTCATAGCCGATGACGATGCGTCCCTCCCAGCGACCGTCCGTTCTCAGGCGCAGGGTACCTTCTCCGTTTTTTCTCTTTTTGGCCATTCAATCAGTCCTCCTTCATCAGTGCATCCATGAAGTCTCCGACGATGCCGGCGGCATTTTTCTGCATGTCGGTGGTGACATGCGTGTAAGTGTCCAGCGTGAAGCTGGCGTTGGTATGACCGAGGATGCCCGAGAGCGTCTTGGCGTCCACGCCGCTGGTGAGCGCATGGGTGGCGAAGGTATGGCGCAAATCGTGAAAGCGTATGTCCGGCAGTCCCGCCTGCTTCAGGATTATCTTCAGCCGGTGATATGCCGCATTGGGTGAGACCGGTTTTTCCGGCTCCAGCAGGCTCGGGAAGATCCACTCGGTCATCGCAGTTTTCTTCCGTTCCTTGAGCAGATGCAGCGTACTCGGCGGCAGCAGGATCGTGCGCTTGCCGGTTTGCGTTTTCGTGTCGCCGATCTCAAACGTACCGTCAGCAACGCTCACGGAGCGCCGCACGTTCAGCCGTCCCGTCTCCTCGTCAAGGTCTTCCCATTTCAGACCGCAGATCTCGCCCCGCCGCAGCCCCGTGGTAATCTCCGTGTAGAAGAAGTCATACCACATCGGCTCATCTTCGATTGCCTGCATGAAGGTATCAAGCTGCGCATCGTTCAGAATTTTTTTCGTACCATGCTTCAACTTCGGAATGGTTGTTCCCTCCGTCGGGTTGCGGGAGATCAGGTGGGCGCTGACGGCAGCGTTCATGCAGTTGTGCAATGTCATGTGCAGCCCCCGCACCGTTCGGTCGGAGAGCTGTGTTCCATACTCTTCCTGTCGCCGTTGCCGTCCGTTGCGCCGGATATCGTTGTAGGCTTTCTGCACATCCGTGCGGGTAATTTGTCGAATGGGCTTGTCCTCAAGCCGTTCACGGAAATATCTCAGATTGCGAACGTAGCCCCGATATGTATTCGGCTTGAGCGTCGGCTTGGCGTATGCTTGCAGCCAGTAACCAAACCACTCGTTCAGCGTCATGGCGCTGCGCTCGTTCAGTTCCACGTCGCGGTACTCCTCAATGATGCTGTGGAGTTTCGGCATCAGATCCTTCTGTGTCTTTGCGAACACGGATTTGAAGATCGGGCTTCCGTCATCTTTGTGTCCCACGACGATGGTGCCTTCCCAGCGTCCGTCTACACGTCGGCGCACCATGCCGTCCCCG
>JAZLHW010000091.1:0-9252 GCA_045617105.1 Selenomonadaceae bacterium
AGTATACGCGAGTTGCATATACTATCCGCTACTATACGGGAGTATTGTCTCATATTGGCGTACTTGCTGAAAGTCGCTGTTAGTTTTTACGCTTACTTTTCGCTTACGCAGCAACCATGAAAAAGGCATCTGAGTGTAACCATTCAGATGCCTTCACTTTATTTACTTACAAAACTCGCATTAAGGAACACAAGTGAGTTGAGTGCTTTTTGAGAACAGAGGGAAACATACTCATCCATCGTATCGGAGGAGAACGCAATGTCATAGCTTTCAAAGCCCTCCAGAATTTGCTGGTGGGGAGCTTTCACGCAGAGGGTGTCCAAATCCAGCTGATAGGTGTTGAGAATACCGGCAGCGTTTTCCTTGCAGGCCTGCTGGACTGCATTTCTGGCATTGGTTGCAACACGCAGCGTATTTTCTCTGATCCCGAAGCTGGGCTTCTGAATCACATGATCGCTGCCAATGTACAAATATAGTCGATCCATTCTATCTTCCTCCGGACACAAACTTTCAAAAGTCTATCACTTTCCCAGTCGGGTGTCAATGGGCGCAATGGCTAAAATATAACAATCAGAATGTATTCTTTTCCGATGAAAGTCGAACGTACGATGGTTACTCTTTTGGAAACTTGTGATCTTGTTTGCGCTTGTTTTGTGTGAATATATCATGGATTGTTTGGTTATATGTAAATGAAATTATATTTTTGCTCTATATAAATACTTTTTGCGCAGATAATCAGCGTGCTCTGATGTAATGACTCCATCACTTATCTCGGCAATATTAATGCTGCCATATAATTCACCCCATAGACAATCCAGAAGACTGCTGTGATTTTTTAATCCATCTTTATATGCATCTAAGTCGTGCTGGAGATACTCTGGCAATCCAAATTCATAGGACAGCTCACGCTCTGTCTGAAGGATTCCGCTTTCTGTCAGTAATTCCATAGAAACATTCAAAACCTTTGCCAGCTTATATACAGTTTCGGCACTGCATTTTTGCAGTTTTGTCTTTCCACTGCAAATATCATTTAATGTCGTATGAGGAATCCCAGCCAGAACAGCAAGGCGATACTTGGTAATATTTTGCTTTGCTAACAAATCATCAATAATCATGAACTGCACCTCTTTCTATCCTCTATTATATCGGTGCGCCGAAATGATAACAAGTATATTAAAAAGAAAAGCTGGGATAGACGACAATTCGCCTATCCCAGCATGGATTAGTAGTTCGGCATTCCGTAGCCAAAAATAGAACTGCTGCCTATGGTGTACTGTCGCCTGCGGCAGCTATCGGAGGAATTGCCCTCAATGGTGTAGACATAGCCATTCTCGCATTTTTCTACGATGCCGGTATGATCCGGGATGCCATCACCGGCCCAGTCGAAGAAGATAATCATGCCGGGTTCAGGGGAGATACTTCGGTCAGCCCATTGATTCCGACCTTTGAACCAGTTTGCTCCGATCACGCACCCGGCGTACTTGGGGATTGCGGTATCCAGATAGCCGCATTGATCAGCACACCAACTGACAAAGCAGGCACACCATTCCACATGATCTGTGAATCCATACCATCGCCAGTAGGGTTCGCCGCCTACATTGCCGATTTGAGAGGCGGCAACCTCCACGATGAGTGTTGAGGTATCCGGGTCATAGAAGATCTGCCCCAGCGGATAGTACCGCAGTACATGGGGAACATAGTCCTTATCACCGTAGCTGCTCCAGCCAACCTGTTCAGCGGTCTTAATGGAGAACTCAATGGCATTGGCCTTGGAATATTCGCCGTATTTGTTCAGTGCCCATGTGATGTACCCTTGCCCATAGTTGTAGCCTTGCAGAGCCAGCTTGATATGATCCATGTCAACCGGACTATCACATCCGGCAATCTCCAAACAGTCCGCAAGGTTTTGAACACCCACTTCGATAGAGTATTCCGGGTCTGTGATGGAGCCGGGAGCGTGAGGATACCGAGTGTTGAAGTTGCACTCGGAGCATTGCATGGGATCGGTAGTTCTGCCACCGGATTCCTGCATCATAACGGCTTCAATCAGTAATATATACTCTCCGATACCGTACTGCTTGGCATACTTCTGAATGATTGGCTCATAAGCCTTTACCTCGTCGCTGACGGGGATAATCTCAATGTCATCGTCATCACTGGCAAACATCATCCCGGCAAATCCCATGACAACAAGGATAACAACAATGATTAAGAGCGTTCCTCCGCCTGCCGCAAGAGCGGAAATCAATTCCTGCGTTGCTTGGGCGATTGCTTTTGCGGCTCTGGCTGCTTTCTGAGCGGCTTTCTCAGCAAATGCCGCAGCCGCTTCTACGGCTTTTTTGAGATTGATCGTTCGCACAGACTGTTCTGCTTGCGCCGCAAAGGTCTTTGCCATTTCAGTAGCAGCTTTCGTCTGGGCGGATGCCTGCTTTGCTGTCTTAACCGAAGAATCCGATATTTTCAGCTGCTTCCCGGATTTGCCAAAAACAGGAGCCGCTGCCTTTTTTACTGCCTTTGCGCCTGACTGCTTCTCCATTTGGGGAAGCAGCTTTTTATTGCCAATAGCCGGAAGCGGCTTTTGCACAGGCGGCTCTGCTGCTTGCAGTGGGAGTATTGGCTGCTCACGGGCAGTAACCGCAGGAGCCTTTACAGATTTCTTAGCGGCTTCTTTTCGGATGCTGCTCTTTACGGTTTCCTTGGCGATTTCAACCTGTCTCTCGGCGGTGATGGTCGGCTGTGCCGGTGCATCTGCGGATTCCGAACCCTTAATCTTTAAGCGAGGGGCAGCACCTTCTTCTTCAATCCGCAGCTTGAGTGTGGATTCCTGCGTGGTATGCTTGCCGGTTATGTCCTTTATGGATGTTTCTTTGGCAAATGCTTTGATGGCATCGGAAGGATTTGTACTGGCTCCCTTGGGTGTTTCTTTGGCATTTGCGAAAAGACGATCCTGTTCAGCGATCCGCAGCAGGGGTTCAGACTGATCTCCACGCAGCTTAACCTCTGAAACCGCTTGCCCTGAAGGAATCGGTAATTCTCTTTGGGCAGCTTCCGCTTTTACCTTCTGTTCAATCAGCGCATGCTTTGCATAGGCTTTTACGGGCTCAACAGGAGTTGCTATCGTGGATGCAGTTGTTTTATCTGCAATTACCGGCTTCTCAACAAAGCGTGGTGAATGGCTTTGTACTGCCGGGGATTGGATATTCGCTGGTGCAGAATTCTGTTCCGGCATAAATACGGCTGGCTGAGATTCCACAATAAGATGCTGTGCCGACTGCTGGGCGTATTCCTTTGCTGCCTGATAACCCGTTTGTGGAGTTGTAGAAATCTCAGGGTTTCCGCTCCTTGTGGGAACAGTATCAAAGCGGATGCTGCTATCTCTGCTCTTGAAATCAACAGGCGGTGTGTTGCCGGCTTGCGGATCAACAGGCGGCTGTGAGTAAACAACATCTTCAATCCATTCTGTTGCTGCCTGATACACCGGATCGTTTGGATGCGTATGCTGTATCGGTGGAGATGGAGCATACGCAGGCGGCACAGCAGGCTCCGGCTCTGGCGGCATATCCCACTCGCTTGGGGGAACATCTGCAGCTGGGGAAGCCTGCGATTCCTTTCGAGTCTGCTCCATAAAAAGATGTTTACCTGCATCCATTGCAACAGAAATTCCGTGACCGGCTTCCGACACAACACGATCCGCAGCCTTTTCCACTTTGTCATTGGCGTAGGCAGAAGCGTTATCCTGCTCCTCGCCGGTCTGCATCTGGGATACTGCGGCGTGATGTATTTCTTTTTTCAGTTGGTCGGACAGGGGCGAACCCCTGTCCTTTCCCTTTGGTATATCCCGGAGTTCTTTGGTTTTCATTTCTTTCATTCGGGATTCCCCCTTTCAAACGAAAGCGGATTAGTAGTCATCGTCGGTGAAAATGCTCTCGCCGGGTTTTGTGGTAATCAGCTTGTACAGTTCTGTGTTCTGTGGGAACCGGTTGATAAACGGCACCAGCGCATTGCCATACCGCAGCAGGCCAGAGCCGGCAGCGGCATTGTTCACATACCGCATTTGTTCAGGAGAAATGTTCAGCAGCTTTGCAAGCCGCTCCTGATCCGATTCCGCCTGATTCAGCATGACGATAAATTCGGAGTTACTGAGCATGGTGCTGGCCTGCACAGAATCCAGAAGATACTCCACATTCTGCGTGATAGCACAGGGAGAAGCATTTCGCTTTCGGAACTGCCGCCAAGCAGAAGTGAAGAACTTACCGCTGTACTCATTCTCGTAGGCAATATGGAATTCGTCTGCAATGATGTGGGTCTTAATTCCCAGCTTTGCATTTCGGTTCACTCGGTTCAGCATGGCATCGGTGATGGTCACAAATCCCGGCTGCTTCAGATCCTCGCCAAGATCATGAATGTCATAGGAAATGATGCGGTTCTGGGTATCTACATTGGTTTCATGAGCGAAGATATTCAGAGAACCGGAGGTATACAGTTCCATGGTCAGGGCAATCGCCTTTGCTTCCGGCTCCGGCTGCTCCAGCAGCTTATCCCGCAGAGTACAAAGAGTAGGAGCATAACCAAGCTGCGGCATATCCCGGAATACCAGAGCAACACAGCGGTCAATGATGGACTTCTGATGTGCCCCGATTCCGTCCGGGTCAAGCTGCTTCAACAGGGACATGATGAATTGGGACTTGAACGCAACAGGGCTTCCGTCACCATAACCATCCTCCATATCCATAGCGTTGATCCAGTCGGAGCCGCCCACGGCACACCGGATTACGGAGCCGCCCAGAGCCTTGACCAGCGGTGTGTACTCGCCCTCCGGGTCACAGATGATAATGTGGTCATCCGTGGAAAGAGCGACAGCAATCATAAACAGCTTCGTGAGGAACGATTTACCGGAACCCGGAATACCCAAAATCATCATGGACTGGTTCAGCAGGTTATTCATGTTGCAGAGGATCAGGTTGTGGGAAATCGCATTCTCACCCCAGTAAATGCCACCGGGTTCCTGAATCTCCTGTACCTTAAAGGGAACAAAACCGGCAACACTTTCGGTTGTCAGGGTGCGGAAAATATCCAGCTTCCGGGTTCCAATGGGCAGCGCAGTATTCAGTCCATCTACCTGCTGATATTTCGCAACCGCAAACTGGCACACGTTGTCCAAGCCCAGTTTAATGATTGCTTCGGTATCGGCGTCCAGCTGTTCCTTGGTGTCTGCCATGTGGACAATGGTCAGAATGGTAAGCATCATCTTCTGATCCCGCTCTGTCAGATCGTTCATGTATTCCTTTGTTTCCGTGCGCTGCTGCTCCAAGTCGTAGGGGATGGTTGCGGAGAAGTTGTGTGCCGCATTCTGCCGCCGCTGCCAGTTGGTGATATTGGTTTCTGCCCCCAGCATCTTCCGGCTGACTTCCTTGGCGGCTTCATCGGTATTCACAGGGATAATGTCCAGGGACATCATCATGGTGCGGTTCAGATCGGTGATCTTACTGACCATCTGATCGTCAATATAGCTGGAGTAGTCCTTCAGGAACAGCACACGGACATATTTGTTCCCCAGCATCAGATAATCGCTGTGCCGCTCGATGGAATCCGGACAGATGTAATCCCGGAAGTCATGCCCTCGCTTTCGCATTTCTTTTGCATCGAAACGGAAATAGGCTTCCTCGCCGCTGCGGTAGAAATCATGAAGCACTCGCAGCTTGTCGGTGGCATCCATATCCTCGAATTTTGCTCCGATTCGTGCATACTGCGCTCGAAGTTCGGCTTCTGCTCTGGTGAAGTAGGCTCTGGCAGTTCCAATGGAATCCTTGCAGACAGATACTGTGATATACTTCTCTTGGATAATGCCGTTGCCGCTTTTTGCACTGCCCATGATGACATCGTTATACTCCATGCGGTAGTAGTCCTGCGGCTCATTTTTCAGCTTCATAAGGACATTGTCCTCAAAGTTCTTCCGATTAAAATTGCGGTCATTGATTGTAATTTTAGTCGTTGCTGTGGTATCCAGACTGTTAATCAGGGCAGCATAGTTGCGAAGCATCGCCATTTGCGCCTGCTGGGATGCGACACTGTAGTTAATGTCATAGAATCGGAAGGTTTTGCAGTACCGATTACCAGCAAGCATAATGCCATCGTCCCAAATCCGCTTGATTGGGATCACATCCTGCACTCTGCGAGGAACCTTATAGGGTTCCTTGTCAAGCTTTAGAACTCTTTTTTCTGCTTTCATGCTTTTTCATTTCCTCCTTTTCTTTTATTGAGATACTGTCCTTCATTGATTCGTAGTATAAGTTGTTCGGTTTGAACACCAGCTGACGGGGCTCCAGAATCTCGGATTTCAGCCAGAGGACAAAAACCTTTTCGGCTGGCATCTTGTGGTAAGATACAAAACCAAGAATGGCAAAGGGGGCCGCACCGAACACACATACCCAAGAAGCCGTTTCCATGCCCAGAATAGGATTCAGCCAGAAGTACAGACCAACCGCCGCTGCAATAGCAAGTGCAGAGCATACCGTCTGCCGCATGGACAGACCCATGAATACGGATTCGTGGTAGTCCCGGATTTCCTTGTTTACTTTAATTTCCAAATGTTTTACCTCCTTACAGTCCCATCATTTCCCGAACGATTCTGTCGGACATTTTAATTGTGCCGACGAGGATCAGCATATTGAATACCAGCTCACCCACATAGCTCCATACCATCGTAACAGCAGCGGCAGACGGATCGACTGCCGGGGGCGATGCTGCGAACACAGAGAAGATCGTGCAAGAGAGGACAATGATTGCGCCCTCTAAGCACACAGCGGCATAGCTTTTCAGAAAACTGATGCCAATGCGCTGGCTCGGCTCTCCGGCAAAGGTGGACAGCGGAATGGGGGCGATGGCAGTGTACATATACAGCTTGAAGAACCGTCCGTACACCGTCAGGATCATCGTGAACGCCAGCACCCAAACGAATAGACCTCCAATCAGTGTGACCGCCCACAATGGGATGGATTCAAAGAAGCCGCAATCTTCGACTGCCGACACAATCTCATTGGGAACGGTTGTAGGCGATGGACTGGAAAAGCCAGCCGCTGTCATGATTTTCAGAACAACACCCTGTGCAATGGACATCAACGCCATCATCAGCTCCAAACCGTGGGTAATAACTCCTTTTGCGATGGCAAAGCGGACAAACACTTTGAGTGCCTGTTCCGGGCGCTTCATATCCGCAAAGCTGCCGCAGGTTTTGACCATGCCTGTGACAAAGAACAGAATCAACAGTGCATAGCCAATCGCTTGGAGTGTTCCGTGGATATTCCTGGCAATCGTCCAGATGGTTCCGCCTTTGAAACTCTCCGGGGACATGGTGAGAAGCTGCCAAATCTCGGTCAGCTTTCCGTCCCAGACAGAAAGGGCGTTTTGCAGGTTTTGTACGACCCAGTTATCGGACATTCAATCAACCTCCTTATCTGATTTGGTTGGACAGGAAAGCACCCCTGCTCATGAGAACAGGGGTGCTGATTATCTTAGCCGGTAATCAGAGTCAGGATTTCCTTGGCGAAGGTGATGATGACACCACCGGCAAGGGTGAGGAAGCCGTTGGAACGCTGGCTGGGATCGTGGGACTGCAAGGAAAGGCCAACCTGCACAATGCCCCAGCCCAGCAGGATCAGACCCACTGCTCGGATCAGGCCGAAGATGAAGGTACTCAGATTGTTGATAACGGTCAGAGGGTCATCGGTTGCGGCGAAGGCGTAGGGGGTACAGCAGAGCATGAGAGACATGATGGCAACGCCGGTTGCATAGCGGCGGAAGCCGTTCTTGGCCTTGCGCTCCAGCAAGCCGTAGTTCTCAGCGGGAGCCTTGGTGGATGCCTTACGGGTGAAGATGTTCTTAATGGTTTTCATTGTTGTTTTCCTCCTGATTGTTTTTTGGAATAATTTCATCTATCTCCTCTTCGGAGAGTAGGACATAATTGTGGCTGCCAAGCTCATATTCACCGGCAGCTTCCATGAGTGCAGGATCAAATACCACAGATGCAATGCTGCGGCTGTCCTGCCCATGGATATAAGGTTTTGCGGAGCCGTCCGTGGTCAGCTTCACATTGGGATGCTTCAAAATATCATATTTCAGATCCTTCAGTGGCCGTTCACCACGAACGAAAAGAAGGGCATATTGGTTGTCCAATGCCCGGACTTCATCAGGCTGCAAAAGCTCACGCCCTGCAATCTGATAATTGGTGGAATAGCTGCCGTTACGCCCACGGGACTGACCGTAGGTGTTGGTGTCGATGGTTTCCTTGCCCAGCAGCTTGGATACATACTCATGGGTGCTTTGCTCATTGCCGCCCAGATACAGAAATTCATCGCAGTTGCCGACGATGGATTCCCACTGCTTATCAAACAGTGCCTTTAACTGAGCCATGTTCTGAATGATGATGGATACGGAGATTTCCCGGCTTCGCATGGTCGATAAGATTTTATCAAACTCATCCGGCAGGGCGACATTGGCAAACTCATCCATGACAAAGTGAACATGGACAGGAAGCCTGCCGCCGTGGACGAAGTCTGCCTGATAGTAAAGCCGCTGGAAAAGCTGGGTGTAGAGCATACCGACAATGAAGTTGTAGGAACTGTCATTGTCGGGGATTACCGCAAAGATAGCGGTCTTGCGTTCGCCCAGCGTATCCAGTTCCAGTTCGTCTGTCATAGTCATGCGCTCCAGTGAGGAAAGGTTGAACTTTTCCAGATGAGACAGCAGCGTGATCTGAATGGATTTCAGAGTCTTGCCCGTGCCGGAATGGTACTCCTTGTAATACTTCACGGCGATATGCTCCGGGTTCTTCCGTTCCAGCCGCTCAAAGAGTTCGTCCAGAATGGATTTCTGATCCGGGTCATCCTCGTTCACGTCGCCGCAGCGGATCAAGTCCAGCACCATAGCGAAGTTCTGCTCATCCTTGGGTGCTTCGTAGTGGAGGTACGCCATCAATGCTTTCAGAAGCATTCCGGCAGTATCCTCCCAGAAGTGATCCGAGGATTTGCTGTCCTTGGGAGTGGTGTTCTTCATGAGGTTGGTTGCCAGCCTTTGCAGATCATCGTCATTGCGAATGTAAGCAAAGGGGTTATAGCAATGACTGCGGTCAAGGGAGATCAGGTCAATAATCTTTATTTCGTATCCCTTTTCCTCCAGCAGATGTCCGGTGTCCCGAAGCAGCTCACCCTTGGGGTCAAGGATCACATAGGAGCAATTCGCCTGCATGATGTTCGG
>JAZLHW010000092.1:0-13306 GCA_045617105.1 Selenomonadaceae bacterium
GTGATTGCAAGACATTTGGGCAATATGCCTGCATGGTAAAAAATTTTTCAGATCCATAGAAAATCCAGAAGGTTTTTTAGAAAAAAGATTGAAACAATAAGTAACAGGTGCAGAACGGATGAGGCAAAAAGCAGGAGCAGAAAACTTGATATTTGGATTTGGTGATGGATATGACAGTAATGAAGTTGCAGCTTAATGAAAACAAGAATTTTTTATGTCCAAAATGTGGGAAAGTGCTGGATTACGTAGCAGGGGGAGCGGTCAGCATAGTGGATGGCAGGGTGGATATGTCGTCTACGCTGCCGAAGTATACCTGTGTTTCCTGCGGTGTTTATTATCAGGAATTGCTCAATTCGGGATATTATGACGAGTATCCATTGCCTGAGGCATTGAAGCCAAAGAGAGTCATCAAGACAGGCGATCTTCAGCCAATGGTTCTCAAGCGTGAGGCAGATGGGAAGTGTGCTTGCCCTCGATGCGGCGACCGAATGGATTTCGTGGAGGGACAGGCTGTCCGCATTGTGGACGGAAAACCGGATTTTGAGAATGTGAAGCCGCATTTTTCTTGTCCGTATTGCAAATCTGTTTATCGCCGCATTGCTTCTACTGAATATTACCAGTGGTCAGAAAAATAATTCTCATAAAATACTTGCAGAATCACGGAAATCTTTGTATGATAAAATATGTGTGGTTGTGAAGACTTGTTAGATGCGTGCAGTATTTTGGGGGAATGATTTGTGGAACAGGGAAGGAGCAGAAGAAGGCGGACGGTCAACTGGTTTGTACCGATCATTGCCGCTCTGGGCATTTACTTCATATCTGTATTGATTTCTCAGCAGACGCACTTGGGTCAGATCAGTTTGGAACAGGAGTCGGCAAAAGTCAGATTGCAGGAAGCGGCAAGTGAAAATGAAAGATTGAAACAGGAACGTGAGCAGTTGAATGACTTGAGCCATGTGGAACAGATCGCTCGTGAGGAACTTGGCATGACGAAGCCGGGGGAGCTTCCTTACAGCATGGGAAAGAAGGCTTCCAGATAGGGGAGCTTTTGAACAGAAGGTTTTACGGTGTATAAAGAGTCAATTTTGTGCGTATGGCACGTTTAAGGAGGAAGAATCGTTTTGTCCATTGAAGTAGGCAGCATAGTGGAAGGCGTTGTAACAGGCATTACGAATTTTGGTGCTTTTGTTGAACTTCCCGAGGGCAAGGTTGGACTTGTTCATATTTCGGAGGTTGCTGATGTTTATGTGAAGGATGTCCACGATTTTTTGAAGGAAAAGGATAAGGTCAAGGTCAAGATTTTGACGATTGACGAGAAAGGGAAGATAGGGCTTTCCGTGAAGCAGGCACTGCAAAAGAAGACGGAGGAATCTTCGGTTGCGGCTTCTGCCCGTCCAGTGAGCCGTCCATCGTATGGACAGAGGGATTTTAGGAAGCCGGCGGGAGGCAGCAGGTTCAATAATTCAACGGCATCCTTTGAAGATAAGTTATCCAAGTTCCTCAAGGACAGCGATGAGAGACTTACGGACCTGCGTCGGAAGACGGATTCCAAGCGTGGGGGACGTGGTTCCCGCAGATCGGATTGATGGTTTGGGGACGTGCATGGCACGTCCTCTTTTTGCTTATGGGAAGAAAAATGGATTTTGTTCAGAAGGTAGAGCATTATATTAAGGAGCAGCAGATGTTGCTTCCTGGCATGGGCGTGATCGTTGCCTGTTCCGGCGGAGCAGATTCGATGGCACTTTTGGAGCTTTTCCGCAGGTGGAGGAGCTTGTTGCGGCTGCGGATCTGTGTTGCTCATTTTGAGCATGGCATACGAGGAGAAGATTCTCTTGCGGATGCGCATTTTGTTGAGGTGTACTGCAAGAAGTATGACCTGCAGTATGTGCAGGAGTCGGCAGATGTGCGGCATCTTTCCAAAGAAAGGGGGCTTTCTTTGGAAACTATGGCGAGAGAGCTTCGCTATGATTTTTTTGAAAGGCAGCGCAGGGCACTGGGATTTGATGTGATTGCAACAGCACATCATGCCGATGACCAAGCGGAGACTGTATTGATGCGTATTTTGCGGGGAACAGGCATGGAAGGACTGGCGGCAATGCGTCCGAAGAATGGGTGTATCGTTCGTCCGCTTCTTTGTGCGAGGAAGAGGGAATTGGAGGCGTTTTGCAGGGAGCAAGGGATCCAGCCAAGGCATGATGCCACCAATGACGTTGCGGATTGCCAAAGGAACCGATTGCGGCTGGAGCTTTTGCCGCAGATCTCTGCGCAGTACAATCCGCAAATTACGGAAGCACTGTGCAGGCTCTCGGTATTTGCTGCGGATATGACGGAACAGCTTGCATTGGATCTAGATGCTGCATGGAAAAATGTTTGCGTGGGAAATAGGATTTCCGTGAAGGAATTTTCTTCCTGCGGTGCGATTCTTCAAAGGGAGATTTTAAGGCGGTTTCTTCGGGAATGTGATATCGGCTGCAAGGATTTTGGATTTGTTCATTTTGAAGCAATGCGTGACTTGATTCTGCGGGGAAGGACAGGAACCTTGGTGCAGCTTCCCGGCAAGGTGACAGGAAGCGTTTCTTATGGCTGGTTTTCACTTGCGAGGAACTGCCAGGAAGGAGAGCAAGTGCAGGAGGTCTTGCTGAAGGTTCCAGGCATTACGGAGCTTCCTGCATTTGGCTTTGCCATAGCTGCGGAGTATATTTCTTTTGTGCCGAAGCATACGGAAGCAAACGAATACTATTGCGATGCGGAACAGGTCAGGCAGCTTTTTGTGCGGGCAAGGCAGGCAGGAGACAAGATACAGCTGCATGGAGGCAGCAAGTCCCTGAAAAAACTCTTGATCGATGAGAAGATTCCAAGAGAACGGAGGGATTTTCTTCCTGTGGTTACCGATGGGAGACATGTGCTTTGGATGCCTGGGATCCGCCGTTCGGTTTTGTATCCTGTGGGACAGGATGCGAGGAAGATATTGTATTTGAGGATTATACAGAGGGGTGGGGGAGAGTATGATGATGGAGAATGACATCAAGGAGATCCTGTTTACAGAGAAACAGTTAAAGGAAAGGATCAAAAAGCTTGCAGAACAGATATCCAAGGACTATGAAGGCGTGGAAGGGGAGATCTATTGCGTAGGCATGTTAAAGGGTGCCGCCATATTTTTTGCGGATTTGGTCCGTGCTGTTTCCTTGCCCGTAAAATTTGATTTTATGATTGCGTCCAGCTATGAAAATCGTGCGGTTTCGTCAGGTTCTGTGGAGATAAAAAAGGATTTTAGCTATGGCGTAGAAGGAAAGCATTTGATTCTGATCGAGGATATTGTGGATTCCGGCATTACCATGCATTATTTGCTGGATTATTTGCACAGGAAGAACCCTGCAAGCCTAAAGCTGTGTGCCTTGATGGACAAGGTGTCCCGCCGCAGGGAAAAGGTGGATATTGATTACTGCGGTTTTGAGGTACCGGATGAGTTTTTAGTGGGATATGGGCTGGATTATGCAGGAAGGTATCGAAATCTTCCTTATGTTGGCATATTGAAGCGTGAGATCTATGAAAAAGAAGATGCGTGACGCCGTCAGGAAGGCTGTGTGAGGAAAATGCGTTGCATTTTCATGAATGATTGCGTTATAATTTACATTAGCGTGATATGCGTTCGGGAAAGAGGGAGGAGCAGGTATTGAATAAATTTGTACGCAATGTGGGTTTCTATTTGCTGATTATCATGGTTGCTATTTCAATCATTGACTATTATTCAACGAAATCAGTAGCGAAGCAGGAAGTGGATTATACGGAATTCCTGCAAAAAGTGGAGCAGAGCGAGGTTTCTAAGGTTACGTTGGTCAACAATACGATTCGCGGAACCTTGACAGACGGCACGGAGTTCATGACGATCACACCGAGCCAGCCAAATGGCGATCCCAAGCTTTTGGAGAGGCTTCAGGCAAAAAATGTTGAGATTCGGGCAGAGAATCCGCCGGAACCGCCTTGGTGGTCTGCTGTAATTTCGTCTGTCCTGCCAATTCTGTTGCTGGTAGGTTTGTGGTTCTTTTTCATGCAGCAGACGCAAGGCGGCGGAGGACGCGGTGTGATGTCCTTTGGCAAGAGCCGTGCCCGTGTGAGTATCGGTGACAAGAGCAAGGTCATGTTTTCCGATGTGGCAGGGGCTGACGAGGCAAAGCAGGAGCTGGAGGAAGTGGTTGAGTTTCTCAAGCAGCCGAAGAAGTACAATGACCTTGGGGCTAGAATCCCAAAGGGTGTGTTGCTTTTTGGCCCTCCGGGAACAGGTAAGACTTTGCTTGCTAAGGCTGTGGCAGGTGAGGCCGGTGTACCGTTCTTTTCCATCAGTGGTTCAGATTTTGTGGAAATGTTCGTAGGTGTCGGTGCTTCCCGTGTGCGTGACCTTTTTGAGCAGGCAAAGAGGAATGCTCCGTGTATCGTGTTTATTGATGAGATCGATGCAGTCGGCCGTCAGCGTGGTGCAGGTGTCGGCGGCGGTCATGATGAGCGTGAGCAGACGCTCAATCAGCTGCTTGTGGAGATGGATGGTTTTGCGGCAAATGAGGGCATTATTATCATAGCAGCAACGAACCGTCCTGATATTTTGGATCCAGCACTTCTTCGTCCGGGACGTTTTGACCGCCAGATCGTTGTGGATAAGCCTGATGTGCGAGGAAGGCTTGCTATCCTGAAGGTTCATACGAAGGGGAAACCTGTAGCAGAGAATGCGGACTTGGATATTCTTGCACGCCGCACGCCGGGCTTTACGGGAGCAGATCTTTCGAATTTGGTCAACGAGGCAGCGCTTCTTGCGGCTCGCCGCAACAAAAAGAAGATCTTCATGCAGGAACTGGAAGAATCCATTGAGCGTGTCATGGCGGGGCCGGAGCGGAAGTCTCATGTTATGAGTGATGATGAGAAACGGTTGACCGCTTATCATGAAGGCGGGCATACCTTGGTCGGCATGATGCTGAAGCATGCAGATCCTGTTCATAAGGTAACGATCATTCCGCGCGGACGGGCAGGCGGCTATACGCTGATGCTTCCCAAGGAGGATCGTTCTTATGCAACGAGGAGCGAGCTGATGGATCGCCTGAAGGTTGCAATGGGAGGACGTGTAGCAGAGGAGATCGTCCTCAAGGAGATCAGCACGGGAGCTTCTCAGGATATCCAGCAGGCGTCCCGCGTGGTACGCAGCATGATCATGCAGTATGGAATGAGTGATGTGCTTGGGCCGATCGCCTATGGGGAAAGTCAGGAACATCAGGTGTTCTTGGGTCGGGATCTCAATCAGCAGCGCAATTATTCCGAGGAGGTCGCTTGCGAGATTGACAAGGAAGTTCGAAGGTACATGGAGGAAGCCTATGAGGAATGCCGCAGGATCCTGACGGAACATCGTGATAAGCTGGAGCTGATTGCAAACTCGTTGATGGAACGGGAAACGCTCAGTGCCAAGCAGCTGGAGGAGCTTCTTGCAACAGGGAAGATCGCAGAGCCTCTTTTGGAGAGGGGAGAAGATGATAATACCCCGAACCCCTCGAATGGAGGAGAGAAAAAGCCGCTAAATGAGGAGAATGGCCCCAAGGAAGGGGATCCTGCGGAGATAGGAAATGCCTCGGCAGAATCCGTGAAAACGGAATCTGAAGTAGTGCAGGCTGAACCAAAATTCAATGTAACTCGTTACGATGACAAATAAAAGAAGAATCCGCTTCCGATGGGGAGCGGATTTCTTGCGAAAGGAAACGGGAAAGTGATTTTCGCAGGAAAGGAATGGAGGAACAGGGCATGCCCCATGAGTCAGGAGAATTTACGTTTCGTTCCATTAAGGAAGGACTTTCTGCAAAAGTCATTGGCCAAAGAATTGTCTGCTTAGATGTTACGGACTCCACGAATACGCAGGCAAAAAAATTGGGAAGGGAAGGCGCAGCGGAAGGCACGGTAGTGCTGGCGGAAATGCAGACAGGAGGCAAGGGGCGCTTGGAGAGAAGCTTTTTTTCGCCAAGGGGAAAGGGCTTGTGGTTTTCTGTTCTTTTGCGGCCGAGCTTTTCTCCCGTAGAAGCACCAAAATGCACCTTGCTGGCGGCTGTTGCCGTAGCGGTGGCGATGGAGCGATTTGGACTGCGGGCAGGGATCAAGTGGCCAAACGACATTCTGCATGATGGGAAGAAGCTGACAGGAATCCTGACCGAGATGAGCATGGCTGACGGGAAAATTGATTTTGTGGTGATCGGCATTGGAATCAACGTAAATATTTCAGAAGAGGAGTTTCCGGAGGAACTGCGGGAGATTGCGACTTCGCTTTCTGCGATGAAGGGCGAGGAGATTTCAAGAATTGCTTTTTTGCAGGCGGTACTGGAGGCAATGGAGGTTCTTTATCTTCGTATGCAGAAGGAAGGTTTTGCGCCGATTTTGGAGCAATGGAAAAAGTATTCGGTTACACTGGGAAAAGAGGTAAGAGTGATCGGCATGGGAGACAGGGAGAGCTTCTGCGGAACGGCTGTGGATGTGGATGAGGACGGGGTTCTGCTTGTGCGAACAGACGAGGGAATACGGAAGGTGCTTGCAGGTGATGTATCGATACGTCCACAAAATACATAGATCGGTATTGCAGGGAATGGCAGGAAGTTTACTTTGTTTTGCTGGATTTTTGTGATGGGATATGATAGATTTTTATAGGAAGTTTGCAGTCAGTCGTTGTCCGTGCTTGGAAGCAGGAAGGGGATTCACGTGTTACTTGTTTTTGATATAGGAAATAGCAATATTGTCTTGGGGACGTATGAGGGGAAAAGGTTGGTAAAGCATTGGCGTATTTCGACGGAACGTCATAAGACGGGAGACGAGTACGGCATGATCATCAATGATCTGTTTCGCTATCAGGGTGTGCGCATGACGGATATTGAGGCTATTATTATTTCATCGGTCGTTCCTCCGCTCATGGTTCCGATGATCAAGATGTGCGAGAGGTATTTTCATATTCATCCTTTGGTAGTAGGCCCTGGAATCAAGACGGGAATTCGGCTGCATTATGAGAATCCTCGTGCTATCGGTGCGGATCGTATTGTGAATGTGGTGGGGGCTTATGAGCAGTACGGCGGCCCTTTGATCGTGATTGATATCGGTACGGCGACTACCTTTGATGTTGTTGCAGAAAATGGAGATTTTATGGGCGGAGTGATCGCACCAGGGATCGGCACTTCGGCAGATGCCCTGTTCCAGTCTACGGCAAATCTTCCTCGAATCGAGCTGGTGCCGCCGAAGCAGATCGTTTGCCGCAATACGATTCAGGGAATGCAGGCAGGCATTGTGTTCGGTTATGTTGGGCAGTTGGATGAGATCGTGAAGCGTATCAAGAAGGAAATGGGGACAGAGATGAAGGTTATTGCGACCGGAGGTTTTGCCCGTATGATCTCCAAGGAGTCCACGACCATTGACAAGGTAGACCATTTTCTTACTTTGACGGGGCTTCGTGTGCTGTATGAGAGGAATTCTATAGACAGGTCGGAAAGGAATACACAGGAATGAGGATCGGAAGTCTGGCGTTTGATGCACCTGTGTTTCTGGCTCCGATGGCGGGCGTTACAGATATGGCATACCGTATTCTTGCGCGGGAAATGGGATGTCCGCTTTGCTATGCGGAGATGGTGAGTGTCAAGGGGATTCATTTCCGCAACGAAAGAACGCTCTCAATGCTTCATACGGAGATGGCAGAACGTCCGATCGCTGTGCAGCTTTTTGGCTCGACACCGGAGACCGTGGCGGAGGGAGCAAAATATCTGGAGGAGCTGGGAACGGCAGACATTATTGATTTTAATATGGGCTGTCCTGCCCCAAAGATCGTGAACAATCATGAGGGTTCGGCGTTGATGCGGGAACCAGAGCGGGCGTTTGCCATCATGAAAGCATTGCGAAGGGCAGTACAGCTTCCTGTGACGGTAAAAATGCGTAAGGGCTGGGACGAGGACAGCGTGAATGTGGTGGAAATGGCAAGGCTGGCTGAGGAAGCGGGCATGGACGCAATCGCTGTGCATGGACGCACCCGCACGCAGTTTTACAGTGGAAGGGCAGATTGGGAGATCATAGCTAAGGTCAAGGAGGCTGTGCATATACCCGTGATTGCCAATGGAGATGTGCGCACGTTTGAGGATTTGGACAAGATCCGCAGGGTAACGAATGCGGATGGTGTGATGATTGGACGGGCGGCACAGGGGAATCCTTGGATCTTCAAGCAATTTACGGAGTATTTGCGTACAGGCGTGAAGCTGCCGCCGCCGACGATGAAGGAACGTGCGGAGGTGATCTTGAGGCATTTGGATATGCTTCTGAAATACAAGGGCGAGTACATTGGTGCTAGGGAGATGCGCAAGCATGCCACATGGTACACGCGCGGGCAGGTGCATGGCGCGGAGCTTCGCAATTTGTTTAATCGGGCAACGACAAGGGAGGATTTTATAGAAATCTTGGAGAAGTATTTTTGATAACATAAATAGTTGGGAGGATTCGGCATGAAGGAGAAGCAGTCTATTTGGAGCCAGTATACGGCGGAAGAAAAACAGGAGCTGGAAGTGCTTGGCAGGGGATATATTGAGTTTCTGTCGAAATGCAAGACGGAACGGGAATCCGTTGCGGAGACAGTGAAACAGGCAGAGGCTGCTGGGTATCGCAATCTTGCAGATGTTTTGGCGTCAGGAGAGAGCTTGCAGGCAGGGGACAAGGTCTATGCAGTGAACATGAAAAAGGCGGTCGTGCTTTTTCATATTGGCACAGAACCGATGGAAAAGGGTATGACGATCCTTGGGGCGCATATTGATACCTGCCGGTTGGACGTGAAGCAGAATCCACTGTATGAGGACGGTGGACTTGCATATCTTGATACGCATTATTATGGAGGTATCAAGAAATACCAGTGGGTGACGATTCCCCTTGCAATGCATGGCGTTGTGGCAAAGACGGACGGAACGACTGTGAACGTGATGATCGGTGAGGAAGAGGGCGATCCTGTCTTTTGTGTCACGGATCTCTTGATCCACCTTTCTCAGGAGCAGATGGAGAAGAAAGCGACAAAGGTAGTCGAAGGCGAAAATCTTGATATCTTAGTTGGCAATTATCCGCTCAAGAAGGAGGACAAGGAGTCCGTCAAAGAAGGTGTCTTGCAGCTGCTCAAGGACAAGTATGGTTTTGAGGAGAAGGATTTCCAGTCGGCAGAGCTTTGCTTAGTGCCTGCAGGAAGGGCTAGGGAGCTTGGGTTTGACCGTAGTATGATTCTGGGATATGGGCAGGATGACAGGGTATGTGCTTACACATCCTTGGCAGCCATGCTGGAAGTGAAGGAAACGAAGAGGACGGCTTGCTGCCTGCTGGTAGACAAGGAGGAGATCGGCAGTGTTGGTGCAACAGGCATGAGATCCCGCTTCTTTGAGAATACTGTGGCTGAGGTGCTGCAGCTTTTGGGACAGTACAGTGAGCTGGGGCTTCGCCGTACTTTGGCAAATTCCAAAATGCTTTCGTCAGATGTTTCTTCTGCCTATGATGCACTTTACGCATCTGCCTATGACAAGAAGAATGTAGCATATTTGGGAAAGGGCATGGTTTTTAATAAATTTACGGGTTCAAGGGGAAAATCCGGTTCCAATGACGCAAGTGCAGAATACCTTGGAGAGATCCGTGCTATGATGGACAAGCACAAGGTACATTACCAGCTTGCCGAACTAGGGAAGGTTGACCTTGGCGGAGGGGGAACGATTGCCTACATCATGTCGCTGTATGGAATGAATGTCATCGACAGCGGCGTTGGGGTACTCTCCATGCATGCTCCGTGGGAGGCTGTGAGCAAGATCGATGTTTACGAAACGAAAAAAGGATATAAGGCATTCCTGATGGAAGCATAGAGAACGGGTGGAAATAAAAATTAAACTCCCCAGTTGGTACATTTGGTATCAGCTGGGGAGTTTTTTAGCTGCGGGGATACGCAAGAGTTCTGCAGGAACACAACATAGATTGCGACTAAATTTAGTTGCATATATTATAAAACTAAAGTAAAATATGTTTTGAGATGGTGCTGTGATGACAACGAAGGATAAATTGCGGGAAAAGCTGCTCAGCAATCCTAAGGATTTTACCTTTGCGGAGCTGGAACGATTACTGAAGGGTATGGGATATACTAAGGAAGAAAAAGGAAAGACCAGCGGGTCGAGAATTATGTTTTGCAAGGATGGACATCCACCTATATTACTGCATAAGCCGCATCCACGGAGGGAATTGCTTTCCTATCAGATACGGCAGTTGTCAGATTATTTGAAAAGCGAGGGATTATTGTGAATAACACGATCAGATACAAGGACTATATTGGCAGTGTAGAGTTTTCAGAGGAGAATGGGATTTTTTTTGGCAGAGTCCAGGGCATACGGGCACTGATTTCTTATGAGGGAGAAAATGCTGAGGCTTTAGTAGAGGATTTTCATAGTGCGGTGGATGATTATCTGACTATGTGTGCTGAGAAGGGAATTGAGCCGGATAGGGCATACAAGGGCAGCTTCAATGTCAGGATTACGCAGGATCTGCATCGCCGGCTGGCATCGTATGCACTGGCGAAAAATATTTCTCTGAACAGCTTGGTTGAAGAGGCCTTGCAGGAATATGTTGTCAGGGAGGAACAGGCGGCATATAACTGAGTGTTACGGAACGAAAGGATGACAGGGTAATTTAATCAAAAAGGAAATAGCCAGTCATCGGCTGTATGCCAATGACTGGCTATTATCTGCAGGTATGTGAAAATTAGAGAACCGCTGTGCACTATTCCCACCCTGCTCGATTTCCGTATATTTGATAAGGTTTTAGTCCTCAATAGCTGTTTCCAGTGCAATTTTTATCATGTCATTGAAGGAGACCTGCCGTTCCTCAATCGTGCAGCACTCATTTGTGACTAGGTTGTCGCTGACGGTAAAGAGGGCAAGTGCTTGGACATGGTACTTTGCCGCAAGGAGATAGAGTGCAGCAGCTTCCATATCAACGGCGAGAATACCGTAGTTGGAAAGTTTTTGATTGTCAATTTCATCGTCATAGAAGCGGTCAGCAGAGATTACATTGCCGACCGTTGCATGCAGGTTCAATTTTCTCGTGTTGGCAACGGCTTTTTCAAGAAGAGAGAAATCTGCAATCGGGGCAAAATTGATGCTTCCTCCAAAGGTGTTGCGGATGATGGAGGAGTCCGTAGAGGCTGCCTGTGCGATTACGATGTCTTTTAGAGGCACGTCCTTTGTCATGCCGCCGCAGGTACCGACACGGATGAGCTTTTTTACGCCGTACTGCGTGATCAGCTCGTTGACGTAAATAGAAATGGACGGAATGCCCATCCCCGTTCCCTGCACGGAAATGGGGACTCCCTTGTAGGTGCCCGTGTAGCCCAGAATGTTGCGGACGGAGGTGTATTGTTTTGCGTCCTCAAGAAAATTTTCTGCGATGTGTTTTGCACGGAGCGGATCTCCAGGAAGGAGAATACGATCGGCGATCTCTCCTCTTTCTGCTGCAATATGCGGAGTAGCCATAAAAATACCTTCTTTCCTTAATATTTTGAATCTTCTTTTATGATAGCATGGAGCTGTGAGAAAAGGAAGCAAATGTGAAAAATCTTAAAAAAATAGAAATTGGAATGTATAGATCAGGCTGCAAATTTGACAAGGTGGGAAGCTTGTAGTACAATAAGACCTGTTGATGTGAGTAATTTAGGTAATCGCGGCAGTCCTTGAGACTGATGAGGAAAGTCCGAGCTCCATAGGGCAGTGCGCTGGATAACGTCCAGCGGGGGCGACCCTAGAGACAGTGCCATAGAAATTTAAACCGCCGAGCGATCGGTAAGGGTGGAAAGGTGCGGTAAGAGCGCACCGGCAGTCAGGTGACTGGCTGGCCTTGGTAAACCTCGCACGGAGCAAGACCGAATAGGAAAGGGATGATGCGGCCCGCAAACCTTTCGGGTGTGTCGCTTGAGCCGTCAGGCAACTGGCGGTCTAGATAAATGATTGCCGCCGCGCAAGCGGAACAAAACTCGGCTTATTGATTGCTCGCATTGACTTTATGTTGATGCTGTGGCTGTCCTTGGGCGACAGCCAATTTTCATGTTGGCAATAAATCTGAAAAAAAGATGAAAAAGAGTGCTTCTGCGGAGGAGCAGTTTTTCATCGTATGGCATAATGCGGCTTTTGCCGTGTTATATATTTGGGTTACTATTAAGAAGCCGAATCCAACCCAGGAACGGGGGACCCATGTTTTTGGGGTGAGTGCTGCCTTTGGGCGGCAGGGGTGGTCTTCTCTACCCTAACCCGACAGCTAACCTCGCAGGCGAACAAAGAGAGGAGTGGCTTTTTGAGAAAAGCAATTCGAGTGTTCATGTTATCCATGTTGTGCGTATGTTGGTTTTCTGTGGCAAATGCTTCGGCATTTCGTGTGGGAGATCAGGGAAGTGATGTTGCGGAGATTCAGGGACAGCTTGCAAGTCTTGGTTATGATGTAGTGGCAGATGGAGATTTTGGTCCGGCAACGGCTGAGGCAGTCAAGGCATTCCAGTCTTCACAGGGATTGGATGCTGATGGGTTGGTTGGTCCTACCACGTATTCTGCATTGCTCGGCAAGAGCATGCCGGAGGTAAGCCGTGGTTCCAACTACATTTCCCGCAGGATCGTGCAGACATCTATGGAGTACATTGGCGTTCCTTATGTTTTTGGCGGAACATCGCCGAGCGGGTTTGACTGCTCTGGCTATGTGCGCTATGTGTTTGCCAGTGCCGGCATTTATCTGCCTCGTACCGCTGATGCGCAGTATGAGGTCGGTTATGCAGTCTCTACGTCTGAGTTGGTTCCTGGAGATCTCGTATTTTTTTCCACGTATGAGTACGGTCCTTCCCATGTAGGTATTTATTTGGGAGATGGAAGCTTCATCAATGCTTCCTCCAGTCGTGGTGTAGCGATCGATTCCCTCTATAGTTCTTATTGGGGATCTTGCTATATTGGCGCACGCAGAGTTATGTAATGGATTTGTTTTTTTTGGAGAGGCAATTGCCTCTCCCTTTTTTTATTCTGTGAAAAGATCGTCCCAGAATGCATAGGCAAACATGAGAAGAATGAGCAAAAGCAGGAATAGGTCACCCATAAGATCCCTTCTTTCTATGTCAGTAACAGTTAAAATAACGAAGCTAAGATGTCCCCTTCTTCAACAGCTTGCTGTAAGTGGGGGAAGCCAAATTTTAACAAGCGGTGAGCATATCTCCCGCTTCGTTGAAACGCAAATTGGAGGGAAAATGCTTATGGCATTTTCTTGAACAATG
>JAZLHW010000093.1:0-2516 GCA_045617105.1 Selenomonadaceae bacterium
ACCGCAATCGCTGGAATTGCACCAATTACTTTTCCGCCAATCTCCAGCAGATCGAAGTAGCACAAAACTTCTCCAATTTGCAGCAGTCGATCCGGCAAGATAGATGTCAGCTTTGTAATGAGCAGTGAATCCAGATTCTCCAGGATAGACGGCACGAAGATCAGAATAAACGGAACAGTTACTGCAAAAACTGCGGACTTCATTTTTGCGGAGATCCACATGGTTAGCAGCGCAAAGAACAGGTTGCCGACATAGCCCAAGAGGACAATCAACCCATACCTTTGAAGGTTTGTCAGATTATAAAAACATTTCCAGCCTGTAAAATCTGCCTGAACATAGCAATTTGCTCCATCAACACCATAGAAGGCCAAGGTGAACACGGTGAATGACAAGATGCATATCCAATACACAGCTGTAACCAACAGAAGCCCTGTCTTGATTTTATTCCAGACTGCGGATGTTCTCCCTCTGACGGTAGTGAACAGCAGCGCATCCGTATGCCAGCGAAATTCGTCAGCAAAAATACCGGACACCATATATCCCAGTACAATTGCGCATAGCGCAATCAGCAGCGGCGATTTCTCCGTTAACTGCTTCCAGCCGAGCATATAGTCATATTCCAATGGTGTTTCCATGGCTTCATACTGCCGGATGAGAAAATCTTTTTCCGCAGTTGAGAAGCGTTCATAGGCAGCACCTGTTTTGTCATTCAGCCAATTTGTCAACAAGCGAGTGCGATTATTGTAGAAATTGTTCAGCTGGTTCGCACGGATGCTTTCAGCTCGATAATAATCATAGCTAGAAAAATCGGAGGCAAAAGAGAAGTTCATTAGATTGCGGATGTCGCCAACGCCTTGCCTCCAACTGTAGGCAATGTTATTCATCGTAACATCTTTCGACTGAGCTTCCGGTGTTGCAGCGATTCTTTGAAGCTCTGTCAGCACCTGGCTCAATTTTTCTTCGTCCAATGGCCCAGCCCATGCCTTTTGGGCACTTCTCAGCTTCATTGCAGCTGCATGACCATACTCGCTTGTTCCATGCTCATTCACCCAGTAGACATCTGTGGTAAGATAGCAGCTCAAAACCAGCACGCCGCACATAACGAGAAGCGCAATCTTACTGCTGGTTTTCCGCAGTACCTTTATAAGCTCAAATCTCATTTTCATCCGCTCCCTTCTCTCCGAAATAATAAAGGAAAACATCTTCCAGAGTAGTGTCCTCCCGTACTGCGTTTTCGGTCGGCTTATCGGCAGACAACACACGAAGCTGCATTCCGTTAGATATAGATTTCACATTGGAAACCTTGAACCGCTCCATATAAACCTTTACCTGACTTTGGGGAACCGTGATTGTCCAAACCCGCACTGGGATGGATGCAACAAGCTCCTCCGCTGATCCAGAGCATTGAATTTGTCCATCTTTCATCAGCAGAATCGTTTTAGCGATGTTCTCAACATCCGATACGATATGCGTGGAAATCAGTACAATTCGATCTGCTGACAGTTCACTGAGCAGATTCCGAAAACGGATTCGCTCGTTGGGGTCCAGTCCGGCAGTGGGTTCGTCAAGGATCAGAATTTTGGGATCATTCAACATAGCCTGCGCAATGCCTGCTCTACGTTTCATGCCGCCGGACAGCTTCTTCATTTTTCGGTTGCGCACCTTGGAAAGCCCCACTTGGTGTAATCGGTCTGCAACGATCTGTTTTGCATCACGAGTGCGGATTCCCTTCAAGGATGCCATGTACAGAAGATATTCCTGAATGGTAAACTCCGGATAGAATCCAAACTCCTGAGGGAGATAACCCAAGAGATTTCTGTATGCACTGTCCATCCGGAAAATATCCTTGCCGTTCCACAGGATTTCGCCGGAGGATGGTTTGAGCAGCGTTGTAATCATGCGCATCAGCGTTGTTTTTCCGGCACCGTTGACGCCCAGCAACCCATAAACACCGGAGGACAGCGTACAGGAAATATTCTCAACTGCTTTCAGCTGCCCAAATTCTTTTGATAAATTTTGAATGGTTAATTCCATATTGGTTTGGCCTCCCATTGCTTTTGCAGCTGTTTCTGCCCACGGAGGATGCAGTATCCCATAAAGAGAATGGATGCAGCAAGCAGCATTCCCCAGCCGAGGGCAGAAACTTGATTGAAGATACGGTCATCCAGGATAATCAGCAGCCAGATGCCTGTCCAGACAAAGCACAGGAACAGGGGCAATACCTCTGACCCGGTACGACAGTTGTAAAGGCAGTGTAGGCAAATACAGCAGGAAACGCAGAAAGGAAATATAAACTGAATTGCCAGTTCCCAAATCGTAATCGGCATATTTGCGGAGGTGCTAAAGAGGAAAAGACTTAGCAACAGCACATCCATACCGGCAAACAAAGTCATTCTTGCCGCATAGATTTGTCGGAGGGTAAAATATGTGGCACTCTCCACTTCGGTTGCTTCATAGCTGCGATTCTTCCAAAGTTCCGGCAGAATCAGCACGGCAAACAAAGGGGCGGCAATCCC
>JAZLHW010000094.1:0-2704 GCA_045617105.1 Selenomonadaceae bacterium
TGCGCTAAAATCTTCTACACCGAAGTCCCAACTAAGAAATATTGTAGCGAGCGGTGCTGCTATCTGGGCTTCTGGAGACACAAACGGGAAAAGCGATTGGAGAAGCGAAAGGATATGGTCTGCAAGACCTGCGGCAAAACCATCACCCCTAAACGCTCCGATGCCGTATATTGCAGCAACGCCTGCCGGCAGAAAGCATACAGACAAAGTGTTACGTTTGATGGCGAGTGATCAGTTTGATCACTTGGCACTATCCGTAACACCTCCAATCAAAAAGGACATCCGTTACGATTGATGGTAAGTGGACATTTTGACCACTTACCACTATCTGTAACGAATCCTGAAATAAGCCAATGTTATGGCTGCTTCCAAAGGGTAAAATTTTCCCCTTGGCAGCATCTGTAACGCCAACGGCAAAGATCGAAGCAAAACATTCCGATTGATTGATGGTAAGTCCTCATTTTGAGGACTTATCATCAACTGTAACGAAGTCAAGCCAGCAATGCGCTTCACTGCATGTGACCAAATTGGTCACATGCGCAGTAATCGTAACATGATGAGGCAGTACGTTACGATTATCATCAAGTGATAAAAACTGTCACTTGATGTTTCCAACAGAAAAAGTGTAATGTAACGATTAACAGCAGTGGGTCAAAACGGCCCACTGTTTTTTTGTTACGCCTAAGTGGGGTGGATCATTTTGAACCAGACCACATTAAGCCACTGCACGTTACCCAAATATCAACGGTTCAAAATGAACCGCTGATATTAGCTGTAACGGAACAAACACAATCAACATTTTCGGAAGCCGCTACCGAAATATAGACTACACGCTTATGACAACTTTTGTCACAAGCAGAAACGGAGGTATTATGAGTATATTTGAAACTGTAAAAAACAGTATCAATCTGCGGGAAGCAGCACAGCTATATGGGATAGAGGTCAATCGTTACGGAATGGCGCTTTGTCCCTTCCACAACGACCGGCACCCAAGTCTGTATATTGCAGATGACCATTATTATTGCTTTGCCTGCGGTGAGCACGGGGATGTGATCGACTTTGTAAGCAGGCTATTTCAGCTTTCGCTGTATGACGCGGCCTTAAAGCTGATTGCAGACTTTCACCTTGACCCGGACAAGCCGCCGACTGCGGCAGCATTGCAGGCAAAGAAAACCCGAACAGAAGCACAGAAGTTCCGAGAGCAGGAACGGCTGTGCTTTTTTGTTTTGTCCGAATACCGTGACCGGCTACAGGAATGGAAGAAAACCTATGCGCCGTGCGCTCCCGACGAACCGATCCATGGCCGCTTTGCAGAAGCCTGTCACAAGCTGGACTATGTGGAATATCTGCTGGATGTTTTGTCCTTCGGAGATTCCCACGAGCGCCGGGAGATCGTCAGTGATTGGATGACAGGCAATAAAATCCATGCGCTTGAGAAGCGCTTAAAAGAAATCAAAGAACAGGAGAAACCCAATGGACGAAATGAATATCGAAGCTATGGAATTGCCGTCTGAAGATGTGCTGCCGGAATGGTATGACGGAAAGCATATCAATGAGGTGCTGTTCTGTCAGCTTTTCTTAGAGAAGTATCCCATGAAATGTGTCAGAGGCAGACTGTTTACCGTGGACGGACTGATCGAGGATGAAGCGCAGATCGGAAACCTCATACTGGATGAGATCTCCGGTTGTCTCACTTCCGGGCTGTCAAAGGTAGTGGCAAATCTGCTTGCCAGCATCAAGCTGCAAGCCTATTCTCCGCCTCTGCCTATCGAAACAGACCGTATCCACGTGGCCAACGGCACCTACTTCATGGACGGTCACTTTTCAGCAGAAAAAAGCTACTGCAACAATCGCCTGACTGTTGCCTATAATCCGGATGCTCCGACCCCGGCACGGTGGCTGCGGTTTCTGTCGGAACTGCTGCACCTGGAGGACATTCCCACCCTGCAGGAGTTTTTAGGCTACTGCCTGCTGCCTACCACAAAAGGGCAGAAAATGCTCCTGATGATCGGCAAAGGCGGCGAAGGAAAAAGCCGAATCGGTCTTGTCATGCGTTCCCTTTTAGGGGACAGCATGAATACCACCAGCATCCAGAAGGTGGAAAGCAACCGGTTCAGCCGTGCGGACTTGGAGAACAAGCTGCTTATGGTGGACGATGATATGGATATGAGCGCACTGCCCAAAACCAACTATATCAAATCCATTGTCACGTCCGAGTGCAAGATGGATATGGAGCGAAAAGGCGTACAGAGCTATCAGAGCCAGCTCTATGTCCGTTTCCTCTGTTTCGGCAACGGAGCGCTGACCGCACTGCATGACAAATCCGATGGATTCTTCCGCAGACAGATCGTTCTGACTACCAAAGACCGTCCGGCAGGGCGAGCCGATGACCCGTTCCTTGTAGATAAGCTCATCAAGGAACGTGAAGGTATTTTTCTCTGGTGTCTGAAAGGTCTGCAAAGGCTGATCGACCACAATTACCAGTTCACGGTCAGCGAAAAAGCCCGTGAAAATATGGAGACGGTCAAGCGCAACAGCAACAATGTGTTGGACTTCCTGCAATCGGAGGGATATATCCGTTTCAAGGCTGACAGCGAAGCCAGCTCCAAAGCCATCTATGAAGCATATCAGCGGTGGTGCGAGGACAATGCGCAAAAGCCCATGTCCGCAAACCGTATCAGCTCAGAGCTTGCACAGAACGAGC
>JAZLHW010000095.1:0-4298 GCA_045617105.1 Selenomonadaceae bacterium
ATCCATATGAAAGCACTGGATATGGAAACCTCGCTTATGAGCTTGAACACCAAGGGGTTTATTATGGACGTGGTCAGTGGTTAAGGATCAAGCAGGATGAAAGCACCGGTGAATACTATGGAGAAATTACAAAAAACGATACATCCGTATTCACCACCAATAAATACGCAGAACGAATAGACGCTGTTGACGAACTGTACACCTACGCAAAGGACAGAGATGTCTTTACGATTAATAAAGCGGAGAATAAAACGCAGACAGCGCAGAGTCCTGCCGCTGATAACGATACTCCTTCGTTTACAAAGAGCGATAAAGGCTATACCATCCGGCACAACAGCAAGAGCAACGGAACGGAAATCCAGTTTGATTCAATTCCTCCGGTTGAGGTTCGTGATGTTCTGAAAAAGAATGGATTCAAGTGGGCAGCCAAGCGCAAGGTATGGTATAACAAGGCTGTTAATCATGAAGATCTGAGAGACGCTCTGGACGCTGCATACGGCAAGGAAGCACCTGCGGAGACTGCTTCTGAGGAAGAACGCAGTGAAGTCCGTGAAGCACTGAAACCCAACATGGAAGCTGCAATGCCTACGGAGATTGATGTAGGCTCGCTGCTTGGAGCGGTAAACGCCGCACAGGGCAAGGCGAACACCACCGGCGAGGAGCAGACCGTCAAGCTGAACGAACATATTAAGCAGGAAGCACCTGCTGAAAATAAGGAAGGAAGAAAAGAAAATGGCGAAGATGTTGATAACCAAGGAACAGTATTACAGTCTGAACCCGATGGCGAAGGAGCTGCACGACTACTGGATGAACAGCAAGCCGAAGATGTACAAGGAGCTGTCGGAGAACGGACAACTGTGGAACCTGCTGAAAAGCGAGGGAGACAGAATAAACGAAATAGTGATCAGCAATCTGTCGAAACTGGGGATAGCAGGAGCGATGGAACTGGGGAGAGCGGAGATCTACGACGAGATGATGTAAGCGGCAATGAAGCCGTATCGTCCGAGGAAAAAAGCGCCAAAGAAGAAAAGCTCAAGGAAACCGTAGACGAGCAGATACAGCAGCAGTCTAAGGAAACCCCGAAGGGCAGAAACTTCGTTATCGGTGAAAGCCTTAATCTTCCCAATGGAGAAAAAGCCAGATTCAGAGCGAACCTTGACGCTATCAAGCTTATCAAGCAGCTTGAGGATGAGGGCAGACTCGCTACAGCAGAAGAGCAGGAGATTCTCGCCAAGTATGTTGGCTGGGGCGGTTTATCCAATGCATTCGGTGAGATGCGCTGGAATTATGAGACCCGAAAGCGTGAAATGATAGCGAAAAAAGGCTGGGAAGCCGAATTTGCTGAGTTCAGAAAGCTTGTTGAGGATGGCTTTATCACAGAGCAGGAATATGAGAGCATGAGCGCAAGCACAAAGAATGCTCATTATACTTCTGTGGAAGTTATCAAGGCCATGTATGATGGACTGGCGCAGATGGGCTTTAAGGGCGGCAGAATGCTTGAGCCTTCCTCCGGTGTGGGCAACTTCGTTGGAGGCATGCCTGTAAACATGAGCAATACCGTTAGAAGCTGGACTATGGTAGAGCTTGACAGAATTACAGGACAGATCGCAAAACACCTGTATCCGAATGCAGATGTACGAATTCAGGGCTTTGAGCAAGCAAACATTCCGAATAATTATATGGATGTTGCAATCGGCAATGTGCCTTTCGGAGCTTATGGTGTTGTAGACCGCACATATCCCAAACGAGTAACCAAGGCGATACACAATTACTTCTTTGCTAAGGCGCTTGACAAGGTTCGTCCCGGCGGCGTTGTGATGTTCATTACATCAAGCTTTACCATGAATGCTACGGATAGTTCGCTCAGACAGTACATTATGGATAAAGCAGATCTTGTAGGAGCTATCAGACTGCCCAATACTGCGTTTGCAGGAAATGCGGGAACATCTGTTGTAACGGATATTCTTGTATTGAAAAAACGTGCAGAAGGCACTCCATACGCAGGAGAAGCTTTCCTTGAATCACCGTACAAAACGATAGGTGACAACTGGAACGGTGTGAATATCAACGAATACTTTGAAAACCATCCCGAAATGGTTCTTGGCGAAGCGACACTTGCAAGAGGCATGTACGGACCGGAATCACTGACCTACAATCCGTTTACCGACAGAGGAGAGCTTGGCGATCAGATAAGAGAAGCCTTTAAGCACATTGACGCAAAGATCGATTACAAGCAGCAGACAACACCCGAAAAGTCAAATTTCGCAGCGGAAAGAGCCGGCAAGAAACCCAAAAACGGCGGTCTTGAAGTGAAAAACGGAAAGGTCATGCGTAATGTTGACGGAGAGCAGGTGGAAGTATCTTCCGACCAGAAAACTGCGGAACGTGTGCAGGGACTGCTTGATATCCGGGATGCGTACAGAAATCTTGTAAATTATCAGCAGCAGGGACTTACTGCAAAGGAAATAGCAAAGGCACGAAAGGCACTCAACAAGGCTTATGATGAATTCGTAAAGAAATACGGATACATCAACACCACGAAAAACAAGGCCGCAATTGATGCAGACCCGGACAGCTACTCCCTGTATTCTCTTGAGAATTACGATTCCACGACCAAGACCGCAACAAAAGCAGATATCTTTACCAAGGACACGATTACTCCCAACAAGACGATAACCCATGTGGATAATGTATCCGAGGGCGTTATTGTTTCAATCAATCGTACCGGCGGTATTGATACGGAGATGATCTCCAAGCTGACAGACAAGACCGTTGACGAGGTCACAAGAGAGCTTATAGACAACCGGCTTGCATTTAAGAACAAAGACGGCGTTCTTGAGACTCCCGAAGCATATCTTTCCGGTAATGTAAGAGCGAAACTGAAGGATGCGGAAGCTCTGGTACCCTTTGACAAGGATTATCAGAACAACGTAGATGAGCTGAAAAAGATCATACCGGAGGATATCCCATTTAATGAAATCTATACAGCTGTAGGTACTCCTTGGATACCGAACAGCGTATATGCTGACTTCATTGCGGAGATGCTTGGCGGCTATAACAGCGAGACAAGCTACAGCGGCCCCGATGTTACTGTGGAACGGACGAACACAGGCGATTTCAAGATTGCTATCAATAATTCAAGACTGAAATCGAGATATCAGAACACACAGAAGTGGGGAACCGACCGCAAGTCATTTATCAACATCATTGAAGCAATGATGACGAACGGAAGCCTTACCGTAAACGATTATATTGAGGACGAAAACGGAAAGCGCAAACCGGTAGTAAACAAGGTAGCTACTGCGGCTGTACAGGCGAAAGCGGAAGAGATAGCCAAGGAGTTCAGCGAATGGCTGTGGAGAGATGCAAACCGCAAGAGTGAGCTGACACGGCTTTATAATGATGTGTTCAATTCTCTTGTTACTCCGAAATACAACGGCAAGAACCTTACGGTAAACGGCATTAACGCCACTTATGATCTGAGAGAGCATCAGGCTAACGCAGTGCAGCGCATTATCGCTTCGGGCGGCAACACACTGCTTGCACACAGAGTCGGTGCAGGTAAGACACTTGAGATGGCATCGGCGGCTATGAAACTGCGTGAGCTTGGAATCGTAAAGAAGCCTGTTTTCGTAGTTCCCAAGTCACTGGTTGCACAGTGGGGCGTTGAATTCAAAAGCTATTTCCCTGCGGCAAAGCTTTTGGTCGCAGACGAAAAGAGCTTTACGAAAGCAAACAGACAAACCTTTTCCAACAGAATTGCAAATGGAGATTTTGACGCAGTCATACTTTCCTATGAGCAGTTTGAGAAGGTTCCCATGTCCGCAGAATATCAGAGAAAGTTCTATCAGCAGCAGATAGACGAGATACTGGACGCAATAGCGGAAGAGAAAGCCGAAAAGGGCAAGGGCCTTAGCGTTAAGGACATGGAAAAGCGCAAGGCACAGCTTGAAAAGAAGATTGCCGAGCTTACAAACAAGGCAAAGGACGAAGGCAACATTGACTTTGAACAGCTTGGTATCGACAGCCTGTTTGTGGATGAAGCGCACAACTTCAAAAACCTGCAGTACATCACAAGGATGCGGAATATATCCGGTCTGAGCAACTCCGATGGTTCACAGAGAGCATTTGACCTTTATACCAAGGTAAGATATCTGCAGGAGCTGAACAACGGACGAGGCATTGTATTTGCAACAGCAACACCTGTTATGAACAGCATGGCAGAAATGTATATCATGCAGAAGTATCTGCAGTCTGACATGCTTGACCAGCTTGGATTACGCACCTTTGACGCATGG
>JAZLHW010000096.1:0-12917 GCA_045617105.1 Selenomonadaceae bacterium
CGCAATAAGGCAATGGAAGTTCATAGGAATAATCCTTTTTTGTTTGGTTTGTGTGATCGGTGTACAGGGGGTGGAAGCGGTACCATCTCGTGGAAATATAAATACGGAACAAGGAGAGGCTGTTCCGCACGTCATTGTTTCTGACGATGATGCTTTGCCTAAGGTAACGGCAAGGTCGGCGGTTATTGTTGAGGCGATGACGGGAAAGGTTCTCTATTCGAGAGATATGAAGGCAAGGCGATTTCCTGCAAGTACGACAAAGATGATGACTTTGATCGTTGCCCTGGAGCGTGGAAATCTCGATGATATAGTTACTATCAGTCCCCATGCTGCAGGGACGGAAGGTTCAACGCTTTGGCTGGAGGAGGGCGATAAGATTCCGCTTCGGGATCTGCTGTATGGCATGATGATGATGTCTGGAAACGATGCCACGATTGCCGTCGCAGAGCATATTGCAGGCAGTGTGGAATCCTTTGCAGACTTGATGAATCAAAAGGCGGAGGAAATTGGGGCGAAGGATACGCATTTCATGAATCCGAATGGGTTGCCGGATGAACGGCATTATTCGACTGCCTACGATTTAGCATTGATTGCTTCGTATGGATATCGGAATCCTATGTTTGCGGAGATCGTTGGCACAAAAGAGCTGCATTTGGACTGGATCAAGGATCCAAAGCATATGTGGCGGAACGAGAATCAGATTCTTTGGCTGTCAGACGGCGCCAATGGCGTCAAGACGGGATATACGGATGCGGCGGGCCGCTGTCTTGCAGCAGGTGCAAAGCGGGATGGCATACAGATCGTTTCTGTGGTTTTGGACAGCCTTTACATGTGGAACGATTCGATAGCGATGTTGGATTATGGCTTCCAGCAGGTGGATAAAAAGAAGATCCTGCATGAGCAGGAGCATGTGGGGAGCTTGCGGGTACGTTCCGGTTACAGGAATACAGTTTCTATCGCAGTGAAAGATGATATTGTACTTCCTGTTTTTGAGAAAGACTCCTTGGATTATCAGGTCGTCTATGACATTCCAGAGAGTTTGGAGGCACCGATTCAAGCAGGAGATCCTGTTGGGAATGTTCGGGTGCTGTGGGAGGGCAGAGAGATTGCGGCAACGGAGATCGTTGCGACGGAGACTGTGGAAAAGAAGTCTTTTTTCTTGACGGTGCTGCGTTGGATACAGGAGTTATTGAAATAATCGGGAAATGAAATAGAGGAATTTATGGAAGAACGACTGCAAAAAATTCTTAGTCGGGCGGGGATCGCTTCTCGGCGGGCAGCTGAGAAAATGATTTTGGACGGCAAAGTATCCGTAGACGGCAAGGTGATTACGGAATTAGGTCAAAAATATGATGCGGATGTGCATCATATTTTTGTTGATGGCAAGCGGATCAGCATGGCGGAGCACCATGTGTATTTGCTTTTGAATAAGCCCAAGGGATATCTTTCTACAGCACGAGATGAGAGAGGCAGACGGACGGTGCTGGATCTTGTGCCTGAGATAACGGAACGAGTCTATCCGGTCGGCAGACTGGACAACAATACAGAGGGGCTGCTCCTCGTTACGAATGATGGGGCATTGATGAATGCTCTGCTGCATCCACGTTACAAGGTGGAAAAGACGTATGTTGCAAAGGTTTCAGGAGAATTGACAGAAAGCAGGCTGCTGTCTCTGCAAAAGGGCATTGAGCTGGAGGATGGCATTACAGCACCTGCCAAGGTTCGAGTCCTTGCAAGGGAGGAAGGAGCGTGCAAGGTGGAAATGACGATCCATGAGGGAAGGAATCGTCAGGTTCGCCGTATGCTGGCGGCGGTAGGCTGTGATGTGAAATCACTTAAGCGTACCGTATTTGCAGGTTTAACGCTGTCAGGTGTTGGACGTGGAAGATATCGCAGGCTGACAGATGAAGAAATTTCTGAGCTTTATCGCTTGGCAGGATTGGATGTGAAAACGCATGCGTAAGATTCTTGTCATCGGAGCAGGACCAGCAGGCATGATGGCTGCTATTAAAGCGGCAGAAAATGGTGCACAGGTCGTGATAATGGAAAAGATGAATCGGGTAGGAAAGAAAATGCTGATTACGGGCAAGGGACGATGCAATGTTACAAATGCGGCAGAGGTTCCTGAGCTTATCAAGAATGTGCTGGGAAATGGAAAATTTCTCAACAGTGCAATGCGTGCCTTTGATAATCAAGATGTGATGCAGTTCTTTGAAAGTGCTGGTGTTCCGTTGAAGGCAGAACGGGGAAACCGTGTATTCCCAGTGAGTGACAAGGCTTCTGATATTGTAGATGCCATGATGGAACGCTTGCATGAGCTTGGTGTCAGGATCTTCACCAATACGGCGGCAGCCTCGATTTCCTTATCCGATGGGAAAGCAATTGGCGCAGAAACCGTGGAAGGGGAATTTTTTCCCGGAGATGCAGTTATCCTTGCAGTCGGCGGTGCATCATATCCCGGAACGGGCTCTGCAGGAGATGGTTATGCTATGGCAAGAAAGGCTGGGCATACTGTTACCAAGATACTGCCATCTTTGGTTCCTCTGGAGACGGAGGAGGATTGGGCAAGAGAAGCACAGGGGCTGTCCCTGCGGAACGTACAGGTGACGTTGTTTTCCGATGGGGAAAAGGAATCCTCGCTTTTTGGGGAAATGATGTTTACACATTTTGGCGTAACAGGTCCTGTCGTACTCTCGCTTTCCAGACGTGCTGCCGAGCTTCTGTCAGAAGGCAGGTTCGTGGAGCTTCAGATCAATTTGAAGCCTGCATTGCGTGTGGAGGTGCTTGATGCAAGAATACAGAGGGATTTTCAAAAATATCTTCGCAAGCAGATCAAGAATGCTTTGCATGATCTTCTGCCAAATAAAATGATAGCGCCTGTACTTGATCTGGCATATATCGATCCGGATAAAGCCGTTCATGAGATTACTCAGGAGGAGCGCAGGCGGCTCATAGATACGATCTGCCATTTGAATCTGACAGTAACGAGAACGCGTCCGCTGGCGGAAGCCATCGTGACATCTGGCGGTGTTTCTGTCAAGGAGATCAACCCCAAGACGATGGAATCAAAATTGGTGCCTCATCTGTATTTTGCAGGGGAAGTGGTTGACGTAGATGCTTATACGGGAGGTTATAACCTGCAGGCTGCATTTTCTATGGGGGCTGCGGCAGGAAACTGGAGCGTTTGGAATGATTAAGTATTAGGGAGTGTCAAAATGACAGAAGCAAGGGAGATAAAAAAAATAAAGCAGGGAATACATGGCACGCTCATGATTCCAGGTGATAAGTCTATTTCTCATCGGAGTGTTATGCTTTCTGCCTTGGGAGATGGTTCGGTTCACATAAAGAATTTTCTTCATGCACAGGATTGCATGTCTACTGTTGCCTGCATGGAAGCTTTGGGGGCTGGTGTTGAATTCCTCAGTGATACAGAGCTTATTGTGACGGGACATGGAATGTATGGATTGAGAGAACCATCGACCATTATTGATGCAGGAAATTCAGGAACCACGCTTCGTTTGCTGATGGGAATTCTTGCACCGCAGACATTTCTTTCTACCTTTACGGGAGATGCTTCCCTCAGCAAGCGGCCAATGGAGCGAGTCATGAAGCCGCTTTCCATGATGGGAGCCAATATCGTAGGGCGTGAGGGCAACAGGAAGCTTCCCATTACGGTTATGCCGGCAGGGAAAAGGCTGCAGGGAATGGTTTATGATATGCCGGTGGCATCGGCGCAGGTCAAGTCAGCTATATTGCTTGCCGGAATGTATGCAGATGGTGATACGACCGTTATAGAGCCTTTTACATCGAGAGATCATACGGAGCGCATGTTGGAGGGCTTTGGTGTTCCCACGGAAAAAAATGGGACAGCAGTTACGATGCATCCTGTGAAGGTACTGCATTCTCCAAAGGAGATCGAGATTCCGGGGGATATTAGCTCGGCTGCTTATTGGTTGGTGGCGGCTTCCATTCTTCCGGATAGTGATATTCTTTTGAAAAATGTCGGCATCAATCCAACAAGAACAGGGATCCTCGATGTATTGAAGGATATGGGGGCAGATATTGAAATTCTCAATGAGCGTATGAGTGGGGGCGAGGCGGCAGCGGATCTGCATGTTCGCAGTGCCCGGCTGCGTGGGACTTCCTTTGGTGCGGAAATCATGCCTCGTTTGATTGATGAAATTCCTATTCTTGCAGTGGCTGCTGCTTTTGCAAAGGGGAACACATCCATTACTGGGGCAGGGGAGCTTCGAGTCAAGGAAACGGATCGCCTGCAGGCGATCGAAGATGAGTTCAATCATTTGATTCCAGGCTGTATTGAGGCATCCGAAGACAGTCTGATCATTCATGGCGGAAGAAAGGTGCAAAAAGCAAAGGTTCATACCTATGGAGATCATCGTATGGCGATGTCCCTAGCCATTTTAGGAATGGCAGGCGAGGGCGTTGTGCTGGATTCTCCGGAGTGCGTTGCTATTTCGTATCCGATGTTTTATCAAATCGTAGAAAATTTTGGAGGTATGGAATAATGAAAAATCTTGTAGTAGCGATCGATGGCCCTGCGGGAGCAGGCAAGAGTACAGTCGCACAGCTTGCAGCAAAGGAATTGAATTATACCTACATTGATACGGGCGCTATGTACCGTGCTGTGGCATGGAAAACGCTGCAGAAAAAGAAGGAAGTAACTGATGAGCTGATCTTGTCCATCGTTCCTGCGATAGATGTAGATCTGCAGTATAAGGAGGGAAAAACGCAGGTTTTTGTCGATGGCAGGGAGGTAACGGGCGAGATCCGTACTCCGGAGATCAATAAAATAGTTTCTCAGGTGGCAAGGCTTGGGGCAGTTCGTGAAAAGATGGTGGATCTCCAGCGCAAGATGGCGGAGCGTGGTGCTGTCTTGATGGATGGAAGGGATATTGCAACGCATGTGCTGCCGAATGCAGATGTCAAGATCTTTTTGACGGCATCCATTGAGGAACGTGCACAGAGGCGATGGAAGGAACTCAAGGAAAAGGGCTACAGCATGAGCTTTGAGGAGCTGAAGGCAGATATTGCTGCACGTGACAAGGCAGACAGTGAAAGAGAGATTTCCCCCTTGGTGCAGGCAGAAGACGCAGTACTTTTGGATACCACGGGCTTATCTATTGATGAGGTCGTTGAGAAGATTCTTGGAATGTGCAGGTGATGGTATGATTTATGCAATAGCGAAGTTTATGTTTTCCGTGTATTTTAAACTGCTGTTCCGGGCCCGTGTGAAGGGAACAGAGAATCTTCCGAAGGAAGGGGCAGTTATCATTGCAGGAAATCATATGAGTAACTGGGATCCGCCATTTTTGGCATGTTTTTTGCCAAGACCGGTTAGTTACATGGCGAAGATAGAGCTTTTTGAAAATCCGGTTTTTGCTGCAGCCATTCGTGGCTGTCATGCTTTTCCAGTCAAACGTGGAGCGGCTGACAGAGGTGCTATCAAAGCGGCAGTTCAAGTCTTGAAGGAAGGACGTGTATTAGGTCTTTTCCCCGAAGGGACGCGAAGCCGCACGGGGAAAATGAAAAAGGCAGAGGCAGGTGTGGGCTTGATTGCTTCTATGACGAATGCTCCTGTTCTCCCAGCGGCAATCGTTGGGACGGATTGTATTTTTGCAAATGGGAGACTTTTTCCGAAGCTTGCTATTGTGTATGGAAAGCCCATGCATTTTGAAGGAAATCGGAAAAATAAAGAGGAGTTGGAAGCGTTTTCTCAGGCTGTCTTAGACAAGATCTACGAAATGAAAGAAAATGAAAATAATATTTGCTAGACTTAGCTATTCTATGCTATACTATGAAATGGATTGCAGTTCTGTGGTGAATTGTATTCAAAACCTAAATGATTTTGGTGGTTTTTAGTATGGAAGTCATTTTGGCTGATTATCTCGGCTTTTGTTATGGTGTCAAACGAGCGATTAAAATTGCAAGAGAGAGTGCTTCGGGACAGGGGGATTCTTGTACGTTGGGACCTATTATCCACAATCCGCAGATGGTAGAGCGTTTGAGGCAGGAAGGCGTTGGCACGGTGGAGTCTTTGGATGAGATGTCGATGGGGACGATCATTATTCGTTCACATGGTGTTGGTCCACAGACCTATGAAGAAGCAGAGAAAAAAGGGTTGACGCTTGTAGATGCTACTTGCCCGCATGTGAGGAAAGCACAGCTTTCGGCGAAGTCCTTGGCAGAAGATAGTTATGACGTGATTATTGTCGGCGAGAAAGAACACCCAGAAGTCAGGAGTATTTTTGAGTGGTCGAATCGCAAGGCGGTAATTGTGGAAACGGTAGAAGAAGCAGAACAGCTTCCTCAGATGAATAAGTTGGGAATCGTTTCGCAGACGACATTTTCCGGAAAGAAGTTCAAGGAGATCGTTGCAAGTCTTTTGGACAAGTCCAGAGAGATCAAGATATTGCGGACGATTTGCACAGCAACGGATCAGCGCCAGGCAGCTGCTATGGAGCTTGCATCTAAGGTAGACCTTATGTTGGTTATTGGTGGGAAAAACAGTGCAAATACTACGCGATTGGCGCAGCTTTGTGCTGACAGGTGCCAGACGTACCACATTGAGACGGCAGAGGAATTGCAGTCCCAGTGGTTGAATAAAATTGAAAAAATTGGTATTACAGCCGGTGCATCTACTCCCGACTGGATTATCAAGGAGGTATATAAAAAGTGTCAGAAGAATTAACAATGGAAGACCTGCTCGCAGAGCAGGAAGCTAAAATGGAATCTATAAAGGTCGGCGAGGTCGTGCCTGGTACGATTGTGCAGGTTGACTCGAATGAAGCTCTTGTAAATATCGGCTATAAGCAGGATATTCCTGTTATCAAGAGGGAGCTTGCTTATCCTGAGCCAGAGTCCGCAGAAGATGTTGTCAAGGTTGGAGAAACTTATGATTTCTATATTGATTCTCTTGGCGGCGACAACGGAGGACGTCTTTCTAAGGTAAAGGCTGACCGCATGGTTGCATGGAAGGAAATGGAGGCTGTCAAGGATCGCAATGAGACGGTTCAGGCTAAGGTTCTTCAGGTAGTCAAGGGCGGTTTGGTTGCTTCTGTCAATGGTCTCAGGGGCTTTATCCCTGCTTCTCAGATGGAGCTTCATTTTGTAAAGGATCTTGCTGTTTACATTGGTCAGACGGTAGAGGTTCTTCCTATTGAGATTGATGTTCACAAGCAGCGTCTTGTGCTTTCCCGCCGTCAGTTGCTTGAGGAGGCACGCAAGGAAAAGCAGGATGAGGTATTTGCGACTTTGGAAGCAGAAACGACTGTCAAGGGTGTCGTTAAGCGTTTGGTGGACTATGGTGCATTTATTGACATCGGCGGCGTAGATGGGTTGGCACATATTTCTGATCTTTCTTGGGATCGTGTGAAGCATCCTTCTGAGGTTCTTGAGGTTGGTCAGGAGCTTGACGTTTATGTTAAGTCTGTTGATGTTGAAGCAAAGCGTATTTCTCTTTCTGTCAAGGAAACTCTTCCGGATCCGTGGCATGACAAGATCGCTAACTACGCAGAGGGTGATATCATTGAGGGTGAAGTCGTTAAGTTGACGGACTTCGGAGCTTTCATGCGTATGGAGCAGGGATTGGATGGGCTGATTCCTATGGGCGAGCTTTGCGAGAAGCACATTGAGCGTGCAGAGGAAGCTGTTCAGGTTGGTGACGCTGTTAAGGTAAAGGTTCTTCGCATCGACAAGAACAAGAAGCGCATTTCACTTTCTGTAACGAAGGCAAAGGCTGCTGCGGAAGCTGAGTAATCGTTCCGTAATTTGATAGGGAAGATATTTGGGAGTGATGCTAGTCATCACTCCTTTGTTTTGAATAAGGATTGTTTAAAATGTATCAAGGAAAAATCGTTCGTGTTTATCCGAATAGCTTGGCAGAGGAACTGGAGCTTGTTGCCGGTGACAAAATCATAGAAATTAATGGGCAGAAGCTTCGGGATATCATTGATTTGAGTTTTGCGTTTGCGGATGAGGAGATTGAAATGCTTGTCGAGCATGAAGATGGCGAGCAGGAGATGATTTCTTTTGACAAGGACTGTGACGAGGAGCTGGGAGTCGAGTTTGCGTCAGCTGTTTTCGATGGGATTCGGAAATGTGCAAATAATTGCTGTTTCTGTTTTGTCAACATGATTGCTCCCAATATGCGAGAAAGTCTTTCCGTAAAGGATGATGATTATCGCATGTCTTTTTTGTATGGGAATTTTATTACGATGACCAATATGGGAGAAGCAGATTTCCGGAGAATCGAGCAGTTCCATTTAAGCCCGCTTTATGTATCCATACATGCCATGAATCCCGAACTTCGTGCAGAAATACTTCGATGCCGGAAAGCAGCCGATATTTCTGCGCAGCTGGATCGTTTGCAGCAAGCTGGTGCGGAATATCATACACAGGTAGTTTTGTGTGCAGGACTGAATGATGGAAGTGAGCTGGATCGCACGATTTTGGAGATCATGCAGAGAAGGCCGTATGTTCTTTCTATGGCGGTCGTTCCTGTTGGCATGACGAAGTATCGTACCGATGCATATCCATTGAAGCAGTTTGACAAGGAAAGTGCGGCAAAGGTAATTCAGCAGGCAGAAGCGTGGCAGGAGAAGTTCCGCAGGGAAACAGGAAAAACAATGCTCTATTTGGGTGATGAATTCTATTTGCTTGCCGGCAAGGAAATACCGCCTGCTGAATTTTATGATGGTTTTCCACAATTGGATAATGGCATTGGTCTTACGAGAAGCTTTCTTTGTGACTGGCAGGAAGTTGATTTGGAGCTGGATTCTTATGCGGAAGATGTTTACCTTGACGTAATCGCAGGAACAAGCATTGCTCCCATATTAGAGCGTTTGACTGGGGAAGCTATGCAGCAGAGTGAGCACTTGCATGTGAGAGTGCTTCCCGTAGTGAATCGAACCTTTGGGGAAAGCATCAATGTATCAGGGCTTCTTACAGGAAAAGATATAGTTGCTGCCCTGAAAGCACTGAGCGGGCGAAGGGACGGAATTTTGATTCCTGAGTCGGCACTTCGTGCAGGAGAGGATATTTTCTTGGATGATTATACACTTCAGGACTTGAGGAAAGAGTTTGCAGGTGTAAGGGTAGAGCCTGTACGCAGTGGCAGGGATTTTCATTGCGCGCTTTTGGATTGGCAGAATTATTCCAAGAAGAGGCAAGAGGATGCGGCCTATACATGGCAGGGCAATGCTGGCTATACGAAGCAGGGAGATTGAGCATAGAGTTTTGGAAAGAAGGGATCATTATGAGCAAGCCAATCGTAGCAATCGTTGGCCGTCCGAATGTAGGAAAATCGACATTGTTCAACAAACTTGGGCAGAAGCGTGTATCCATTGTGGATGATATGCCGGGTGTTACTAGGGACAGGATCTATCTGGATGCAGAGTGGCTGCAGCATGAATTTACAATGGTAGATACTGGCGGTATCGAATTTGATGAAAGCAATCATATCCTGCAATCCATGCGCCAGCAGGCAGAGCTTGCCATGGAGGAAGCCGATGTTATTGTTTTTGTTGTGGACGGAAGGGCAGGGCTGACGTCCTCCGATGAGGAGGTTGCAAAGGTTCTGCGCGGAACGAAGAAACCTGTTGTTCTTGCAGTCAACAAGGTAGACAGTCCGCAACGTGAGATGGATATTTATGAATTTTATAATCTTGGATTGGGCGATCCCATTGGCATTTCTGCGACCAATGTCTTGAATCTTGGAGACCTTTTGGATGCGATCGTGGACAAGTTCCCAGAGGTTGAGGTGGAGGAAAAGGATGAAGATGAGATTAGTATTGCAGTCATTGGCCGTCCTAATGTGGGGAAATCCTCTATCGTGAACAAGATCCTTGGTGAAGAACGTGTAATCGTCAGTGATATGCCCGGAACGACAAGGGATGCCATTGACACACATTTTACGAAAGATGGATTCAAGTTTACTTTAATCGATACGGCAGGTATGCGCCGCAGAGGAAAAATTGAGGAGGCTGTGGAACGCTACAGCGTTATGCGGTCCCTTCGAGCTGTGGACCGTGCAGATGTGGTGCTGATGATGCTGAATGCGGCAGAGGGAATCACGGAGCAGGATAAAAAGATTGCAGGCTATGCACACGAATCCGGCAAAGGTGTCATTATTGTTGTCAATAAGTGGGATATTTATCCAGATAAGGATGACAAGTCCACACTGCGTTTTACTGATGATCTGCGTGATGAGATGGGGTTTCTCCAGTATGCTCCTGTTTTGTATACATCGGCTCTTACTGGACAGCGAGTGAACCGTGTGACGGAGCTGGTGAAGTATGTAGTGGAGCAGCAATCCATGCGTATCAAGACAAGCGTACTCAATGAATTGATTCGGGATGCGATTTCCGTGAACCCTCCGCCCATGCACAAGGGACGCCAGCTCAAGATTTTTTTTATGACACAGACAGATGTTTGTCCTCCGAAATTTATCATCTTTGTCAATGACATGAACCTGATGCATTTTTCTTATTTGAGATTCATTGAAAATCGACTGCGTGAGAGCTATGGATTTGAGGGTACTCCGATTCGTTTGATTGTACGCAATCGCGAAGAGAAGGAGGAGTATTGATGGGAACTCTTGCCTGTTGTTTGATCGGGTATTTCCTTGGGGCGATCCCAAACGGCTTGCTTTTTGGGAAACTGCTTTGGAATGTTGACCTGCGTGAGCATGGAAGCCATAATATCGGTGCAACGAATGCATGGCGAACCTTGGGAAAGAGTGCAGGATTCTTGATATTTTTTCTTGATTTCCTCAAAGGATTTTTCAGTGTTTGGATCGCTTCAGCTGTAGTTGGTACGCCGATTGCTATGGTACTTGCAGGGATTCTTGCAATCGTTGGACACTCCTGCTCCGTTTTTCTGGGATTTCATGGCGGAAAGGGTGTGGCAACTGGATTGGGTGTTGTTGCAATGCTCATGCCCCTGCCTACGGTTTTTGTGTTCCTCGTTTGGCTGGCTATTGTTTACAAGACAAAGTATGTTTCGCTCGGTTCCTGCGTGGCGGCGGCATTGGTTCCTGTCAGTGCCTATTTCTTTCATAGCCCTGTGGAATATATAGGGTTTGGTGTTCTGGCGGCTGTATTGATTATTGTACGGCACAGGTCAAATATCGTTCGATTGATGAATGGAACGGAAAGCAAAATAAAAGCAGGTCATCGCTGACTTTTGCCAAAAAGCGCATCCTTTTGATAAGGGTGCGTTTTTCGCATATTCATATTAGTGTGTCTGAATGAGTGTATCTGAAACCCTGCTTACGCAGAAGCAACGCAAGGTAGGAACGGTTTATTGCTCCACCTTTTTTTCTTGTGCAAACGATATCACGGCGAGTCATTCTCTCCATTGGAATAGCCTTGCTCGCTTGCCATGCCTTCCCATTCTCACTTTTCACATTTAGCCATTCTTCAAGAACAGAACTTAGCCTTATCTTGTCACTCGTTAATGCTATATTGCCTTTCAGGTAATCTGCGTGTGCAATGACTGACACCAGCTTCCATTGCTTCCTTCTGTGAAGCAAAAACTCCTTTCTCTACTCGTTTTCTTTTGCTTCCGACTTCTGATGCTTCAAAGGAGAAATGCCATTTTTCTCCTCGTTTTCTCGTTGAAATCTTTCCCATACGTTCACCTTCTCACTGTCTATGTATAGGTTTCTATGTTCTATTGCTTTTTATAGGTCTTAAATACTTTTTCTGACATAATTTCTCCTAAAAAAACGAATAGTCCTAACGCCGAAACGTTAGAACTATCGTTGTCCAAGGTGGTAGAACTCTACGCACTGGATCATTTTGTGATATCAAGATAATACGTTTCTAAAGTATATTCAAACGTGTATATATATTGTATGTCATAAGTCGTTTTTTGCGGCTTATTTCTTTGCTTCAATACAATATTCAAATGTCCTTGCGTTCTGGATCAGTATGTTTTCCATTGGTAAGAGCCCTCAGTTCATCCATCGTCTTTGTCACAACTTCCCCTTGTTCCATTTGGCAAATGGACAGCCGCTTTTCGTCCTCGGTCAGTGCATCGCAGTTTTCTATGAGTTCCTGCTGACGGCAAAACAAGTTTGCGCCAAGGCGATAGCTTCTTTTCGTGAATCGCCATTCATGGCAATGAGATAGCAAGCTTAGCGAGAAAACTCATAGTCATCTATCTCACGCTGTGCGCCGCTCCCTACATCGACCATTCTTCCCAAGTGGGAAAAATGGTCGGAATACGGTACAACAGACAGGCTCAAGTGTCAACCTATGTTTTATGCACGAAAATGCTGGGTGGTTGATTCTTTCACGCCGAGGTATGTCTTGAGTGAATCCTGAAATGGTCGGACACCTTGCCATCGCTGGCCTTGCAGGCTTCCTTAGCCTTATCCATAGCTTCTGAAAACCTTCTCTATTGGACATACTCCAAAACAGGTTGCAATTCTCTGGCTGTCCAATATTCCTGCCCGTATTCATTGATATGCTTGATGCTCTCGAACAGGCTGTCATTCATGATTTCCAAATCATTTTTCACGTATAAAACAGAAAGCACTATCTGTTAATAGGCACTATGCGTTTCATGATTTTTTGAAGCTTGCTGTGAAGTGCCGGAATGTCATTTGTGATGGTTTCCCAAAGCAATTCTTTGTCCACGGATTCATATTCATGCACGAAAAGGTTTCTCATGCCACGCATTTCTGACCAAGGCAATTCCGCATGGGTTTTCTTGAACGTATCCGACATTCGTTTGGAGAGTTCACCGATTTGGAAAACCGCCATCGAACAAGCATTATAACGAAGCTAAGATGTCCCCTTCTTCAACAGCTTGCTGTAAGTGGGGGAAGTCAAATTTTAACAAGCGGTGAGCATATCTCCCGCTTCGTTGAAACGCAAATTGGAGGGAAAATG
>JAZLHW010000097.1:0-3236 GCA_045617105.1 Selenomonadaceae bacterium
GACGGCACGGGTGGCAAAATTTGAGTCAACGGATGATTTTATCTATGACGATCTTTCCATCACAAACGGGGAAACACATCGCATGTTCTTGGGAATGTTCCAAGGCTGGTTCCGTGACACGAAGGCAGGGACTTATTACAATAACTTTGTGCAGGCATTGCTTTCGGATGATGCAGAAGCGATGGAGGAGTACATAAACAAGGTCTCTCTTGCGGTCTTTAGCTACTTTGATACAGGAGATCACCCGTCTGAGGAATCAGAGCCGGAGAGGTTCTATCATGGATTCGTGCTGGGACTGATGGCAGATTTGCGTGACAGGTACGTTCTGATCTCGAATCGGGAGAGCGGCTTTGGCAGGTATGACGTGATGCTGGAGCCAAAGAATGACAGGGACAATGCGGTCATTATCGAGTCCAAGGTGCATAAGCCAAGAAAGGAAAAAAGTTTGGAGGAGACCGTGCAGGCGGCACTCAGGCAGATTGAGGAGAAGAAGTATCAGGAGGCACTGATAGAGAAGGGGTTTGCAAGAGAGCGGATCCGTGCATATGGCTTTGCGTTCCAAGGAAAGACCGTGCGGATTGGCGGAGGAACATATAACGTATATGGCTGATGTACAAAGTTTAAATGATATGGTAGAGTGGTATAGAAACAGTGTATTGAGATTTTTATCACAAGATGTTATTTTTTTTAACGAAGCTAAAGATGTCCCCTTCTTCAACAGCTTGCTGTAAGTGGGGGAAATCAAATTTTAACAAGTGGCGAGCATATTCCGCTTCGTTGAAATGCGAATTGGAGGGAAAATGCTTATGGCATTTTCTTGAACAATGGCGTTATAAAACAGCATATATTGTGAGTTTACAACAATACATGCTATGTCATACAGATATGTATAAAGTATTATTTGGGGGCACAGAGATGCTTGTAATGTGCAAATATTGGGCAAATCGTATAGGGAAAACATTACAGGAAAATTATCCGTGGGTGTATGAGCATGTTTTTTTGCCCGCAAAGATTCGTGCAAAGGAAATCATATTGCAGCACATGGTGAAAAGGTCAGCAAAGCCAGCAGATGAGGGCATCCTTTGGAAATCTGCAGAAACTGTCCGTGGAAAACAATGGAAGGTTAGTGTTATCGTTCCGAATTTCAATCATGCAGCTTTTCTAAGGGAACGTTTGGAGTCTGTTTATGGACAGACTGTGCAGCTGCATGAAGTCCTTTTGATGGATGATGCATCTACCGATGAGAGCCGTGAAATTCTTTTGGAATATCAGCAGAAATATCCTGAAATAACGAAGCTGTGCTTCAACGAAAAAAATCAAGGAAAAGTCTTTGCACAGTGGGAAAAAGGGATTTTGCGGGCAACAGGAGAGCTTATTTGGATCGCAGAAAGTGATGACTTTTGTGAACGGAACTTTTTGGAGAAGCTTTTGCCGGCTTTTGAGGATGAGGTCGTTTCCTTGGCTTTTGCACGCACGGTATTTATGCAAAATGGACATAAGGTCAATTCAACAGAGGCTTATCTGAGAGATTTTGCTGAATTTGACTGGACATCTTCCTTTTTTGTTACGGCACACCAGCTGATGAAGTATGCATTTTCGATAAGAAATGTGATTCCCAATGTGAGTGGTGCTGTTTTTCGGCGGCCGATGAGTCTTTCCGAGGAGTTGCAGGCCCTTTGGGAAAAGGATCTGCGGCTTTGTGGGGATTGGGCATTCTATGCAGAGATCATAAAGGGCGGCTGCGTATATTATGCACATGATACAGCAGACTATTATAGAATCCATGCAGGAAGTACCTCGCTTCGTATTCAGCAGAAAGCGAGGTATTACGAGGAGCATGAGAAGCTGGCTTGTTTTCTTGCACATAATTATAGGATTCCGATGGAGTGTCATAGACGGCATCTCGAGGAGTTGAAGCTGCATAATTCATCAGGTTTGGCACATAGCTTGCGGGCAGAAGATTATTTTCATTTGGAGAAAATTGAGTGTGCAGGAAAGAAGCGAAAGAAAAACATCCTCATGTGTGAATATGCGATGATCATAGGGGGGGGAGAAACATTTCCACTCTTTTTATCCAATGAATTAAGGCGGCAGGGAGTAGCAGTGACTGTTCTGGATTTTTATCAGCAGCCTGCAAATGAAAGTGTCCGCAGATTGCTTCGTTCGGATATCCCAATGGTAAAGCGAAATGAGACCGTGGATTTGGCACAGCTGATTTTTCAGTTCGGAATAGATATCGTGCATTCACATCATGGTACTGTGGATGAAATGGTGTCCTATGCGATGAAACTGCCGGAAAATACGGCGGCACATGTTATCACCTTGCATGGAATGTATGAGACTAAGGAGAAAACTTACGTTCAGGCCATGCTCAGGAATATCCTGCCTTCGTGCAGTGCTTTTGTTTATATTGCAGATAAAAACCTTAAGCCGTTTCAGGATTATGGGGTAACAGATTTTTCAGGATTCCACAAAATTGGAAACGGTTTGCCCGAATATGTAGGAACACCCATAGATCGGTCTGCGTGGAATATTCCGAAGGAGGCCTTTGTGCTTTGCCAAGTGAGCCGTGCCATTCCGGAAAAGGGTTGGAAAAAGGCAATCGAGGCTGTGACTATGGCAAGGGAAACATCTGGAGCAGAAATTCATCTTCTTTTGGTGGGAAGCGGTGAGGTCTATGATGAGTTAAAGGGGCATGTGCCATCTTATATTCATTTGCCGGGTTTCCAGTCAGATGTCAGAGCCTTTCTTTCAGCCGCAGATGTTGGTCTTTTGGCAACGGAATATGCAGGAGAGAGTTTCCCGTTGATGATTATTGACTGCATGTTTTGCGGTAAGCCGGTGATTGTAAGTGATATTGGTGAGAGCAGAAATGAACTGATGGATGAAGAGGGGAAATTGGCGGGAATCCTTTTGTCAATGGAGCATGGAAAAATATCAACAGAAGAATTGAAAGAAGCCATTGTTTGTATGGCAACAAAGAAAGAAGAGAGAGAAATTCTTTCAGGGCGAACGGCTTCGGCTGCAAGAAAATTCCGGATGGAAACAGTTGCAGCATCGTATCGGGAACTTTATGGAAAGGTTTATGAGTATAAGAAAATGTGATATCATGAAAGTATCTTCTGTGGAATGGAGTAGCAGATAGAGGCGTGAAGTGCTCATAGGTTTCATTGTATACTGTTTAGCAGAAATCGGAGATGATGAAGTGGCTAAGAATGATACGATGCTGCAGAATG
>JAZLHW010000098.1:0-11194 GCA_045617105.1 Selenomonadaceae bacterium
GAAAATTCCTCTGTTTTATGTCCCATCAGCAAACGAAGCGTTTCTGTATCAAAATTCACGATGCCTCGTGCAATTTCCTGTCGGTCTGGTGCAAGTACACGAACCATATTGCCCGCATAAAAATCACCGCTGCAATCCGTAATACCAACTGCCAAAAGACTCGAACCAGCCTCCAGCATCATGCGGGCACAGCCTTCATCTACAGTGATATCACCTGCCAGCCGTTTTCCAAAAGCCAACCAGCTCTTGCGTACCTGCAAATGCGATGGCTTTGCAGGAAAGATCGTCCCAACCGTCTCACCGTTCAGCAAGGCATGAAGGATCCCATCTCTTTTTCCTTCTGCAATCACCATCGTAACACCCGACGATATGGACACCTTGGCTGCCTCGATCTTCGTAGACATGCCACCCGTTCCCAGCTTCGTTCCAGCCCCTCCGGCCAGCAGCTCTACCTCCGGCGTGATCTCTGAAATCTCATCGATCAAGCTTGCCGATGCGTCTGTCTGCGGATTTGCCGTAAACACGCCTTCGATATCGGAAAGAATAATCAAGGCATCTGCATCGACCAAAGTAGCCACCGTAGCAGAAAGGTTGTCATTATCTCCTATTTTAATTTCATCTACTGCCACAGCATCATTTTCATTGATAACGGGAATAGCTCCCATCTGCAAAAGTGCCAGCAATGCATTTCTCGAATGAACAAACTGATGATGACGTACAGAATTTTCCTTCGTCAAGAGGATCTGCCCCATCGTCTTGCCATATTCTGCAAAAAACTTTTCATAAATATGCATCAAAACGCCTTGCCCGATCGCCGCCACAGCCTGCTTTTGCGGAATTGAGTCCGGCTTCTTTTCCAGTCCAAGCTTTCCAAGACCTGCCGCAATCGCACCAGAAGATACCAATACGACTTCCTTTCCCTGATTGGACAGATCTGAGATCTCCCGCACCAACTTTTCTATGCGCAGCAGATTCAATCTCCCAGAACCGTATACCAAGGTACTCGTACCGACCTTGACCACAATACGTTTTGCTTTCTTCAATCGTTCCCTAGATGTCATGCCATGCTCCTTAAAAACTCGTTTCATATTAAGGCAACTCGATCTTCGGCTTTTCAAAATTTTTCTTGTACAGAAGCCCATTTCTTCCAATGACTTGAACAAGATTCGCATCTGTGCGCTCTGCCAGCATTTTTATAACCTCCGCTGGCTCCTCCATGCAATTCTGGAGGACACGCACCTTGATAAGCTCACGCTTTTTAATGGCTTCCTTTGCGGCTATAACTACGGTCGGCGTTAAACCTTCTTTACCAATGTTCACGATGGGATTTAGCTTCATTCCCATAGAACGAAGAAAACTTTTCTGTTTTCCCGTCAGCGAATTGCGAATCACTTAGCTTCCCTCCTTGCAGCAGATGCAATACTATCCGCTTTATTCACGATATTCAAATTCCATTTCTCCGATATGAACCGTCATGCCTTCCTTGATGCCTCGTTCCTTCAGCTTGGCATCAATGCCCTTAATACGCCAAATATACTGGAACCTGCGAACGGCTTCATCATTATTAAAATTCGTCATAGCAACCAGCTTTTCAAGATCCTTTCCTGATACCACAAAGTCACCAGAAATATCACGGGTAATCTTGATGGCATGTGCATCCTCAGCACTGGCATCATAGATCTTCGTTTCCTCTGCCGTTTCCGGTTCCTCCACATAGTTTTCCAATGCCTCTCCAATATGGGAGATCAACGCATCAAGCCCCTGCCTCGTTGCCGCTGAAATAGGAAAAATCTCTATGCCTTCCTTCTTTGCCAGTTCCTCCAAAGCTGGATAGTTTTCCTGTGCCTCTGGAAGATCCATCTTGTTTGCTACAAGAATCTGCTTACGCCGTGCAATACGTTCGCTGTACTTCTTGAGTTCTGCATTGATTTTGTAGTAATCCTCTACAGGATCCCTCCCCTCAATGCCAGACGCATCCACCATATGCAAAATCAGCTTCGTGCGTTCCACATGACGCAAAAAATCATGTCCAAGACCTACGCCCTCCGCTGCACCTTCGATCAGTCCCGGAATATCTGCCATAACAAAGCTTTTCTCGTAATCCGTCTTGACGACACCTAAAACCGGAGTTATCGTCGTAAAATGATAATCTGCGATCTCAGGACGGGCTGCCGAAACACTTGCCACCAAGCTCGACTTTCCTACGCTCGGATATCCTACCAAACCGACATCTGCCAAAAGCTTCAGTTCCAGCAGCAGATTCCTTGCCTCGCCCGGCTCGCCAAACTCTGCAAAGGTAGGTGTGCGGTTTGCTGAATTTGCAAACTTCGCATTTCCTCTTCCTCCGCGTCCTCCCTTTGCCACTACCGCCTGCTGCCCAACTTCCGTAAGATCTGCAAGCAGTTCACCTGTCTCCTCATCACGGACTATCGTTCCAGGCGGAACCTTTACGATACACGGCGGTGCATTATGCCCGTATTGGTTCTTGATATCGCCGTTTTCACCATTCTCCCCCTTGAATTTCCGATGAAATCGGAAATAAAGAAGCGTATTCATATTGCGGTCGACTTCAAAGACAACATCTGCTCCCTTTCCGCCGTCTCCGCCGGAAGGACCTCCTTTCGGCACGAACTTCTCACGACGGAAAGCAGATTTTCCATGACCTCCATCGCCCGCCTTGACGATCACTCGCGTTCGATCTATAAACTGCATGACTGCTCCTTTCTGCCCTTCCAGTTATGATGCATAAAAAGCTGGTATTGCGTCTGCAATGCCAGCTTTTTACACATCATAACGCAACTTAACGCTAATATCAAAATACCTGCGCAGCTCCAAAGCGGCGCAGGCACCAAAAATTTCATTACATAGCAGCTTGTTCTTCAATCGTATACACGCTGACCTGACGATTGTAGCGTCCCTTACGCTCAAAAGCAACCTTTCCAGCCACCTTTGCAAAAAGCGTATCATCCTTGCCAATACCTACATTATGACCTGGATGAAAATGCGTCCCTCTCTGACGAACCAAGATGCTGCCTGCTGTAACACTCGTACCAGCCTGCTCCTTGACACCAAGACGCTTGGATTCACTGTCGCGGCCATTACGGGTAGAACTAACTCCCTTTTTGTGCGCAAACAGCTGTAAATCAAACTTCAACATTCCATTTCCCCCCCTGCCTTCTTGAAATATGTACAGCCTTCGGGGAAATCTTTTCGATCTCGCTCATCCCCAAAAGCATCGTCTGCAAAATAGCTTCTGTGAGGTCATCAGGAGCACTCTTTAGTCTCATACTGAGCTTCCCGCTCGCTACGGAATAGTCCATTTCGCGATGCAGATACTCTCCTATACCTAAAAGAGCGGTCTGTGCCAAGGAAGATATCCCCGCACAGACGATATCCTTTCCATGTGCAGCGGTTCCACTGTGACCGCTTACCTGAAAACCAGATACCTTCCTGTCTGCGTCTTCAAAAATCAAAACTTTTATCATTAAGCCTCAATCTTCTCAATAACAACCTTCGTAAAAGGCTGCCTATGTCCCTGACGGCGACGATAGTTAGACTTAGCCTTGTACTTGAACACGAGAATCTTCTTCTCCTTGCCCTGAGCCTCAACCTTGCCCGTTACCTTAGCGCCTTCAACCATCGGCTTGCCAACCTTTACATCAGCATCATTGACAACCATAAGAACCTGATCGAAAACGACTTCAGCGCCAGCCTCGCCAGCCAGCTTCTCAACCATGATGGTATCACCTTCCGCAACGCGGTACTGCTTGCCACCTGTCTTGATAACAGCGTACATAAAAACACCTCCCTGCAATTTACTCGCCGACTACGGTATGACTGTGTCATTTTTAAACCCCACCGTGCGGTTTGGGAAAACGCAAGATACATGCGTTCACATTCTCGAATAATATCATACAAGGCAATTTCTGTCAAATGCTTTTTCCGCTCCCTGCTGCAACGCATACATTTCCTTCCGCAGATATTTTTCCTGCAGGATATTTTCATCAATGGAACAAAAAGTGAATCCGCTGCTAATAAGTACAAGTTTGTCTGAAAAAAATCGGTCTTGAAGAATCCGTCCGGGCTTATGGAAAAATCGCCCGACTTTGCAGACAAGACCTAGGAAGAATTTTCTTTTTCCCTGTCTCAAAAATACGATAGCAGCAATAAAAAAATAATAGGGCTGTTGCATGAGTGATTTCTCACTCATGCAACAGCCCCACTCTTCTATTTTACTTATCTTACTTGATCACCATAACAGGAATCTTGGACTCCTCCACTACCTTCTGGCTCACACTTCCTATCAATGCGCCCTTAAACAGTCCCAATCCACGGCTTCCCATAATGATAATGTCACTGTTTTCGGATTCTGCCACACGAAGGATTGCTTTTGGAATATTTCCTGTCTCCACATGCCTTTCTGCCTTGACCTCCTCCGGCAGCTTTTCCCAAATTCGGTCAAAAACGATATGGCTCGGAATATCCTTGTTTATATTGCTGGCAACATAAACAAAATCCATTTCTGCCTTGCACTTCTGCGCCAAGAAAATCGCCTCATCCACAGCCTTGCAGCCATTAACAGAGCCGTCCACTGGAACAAGAATCTTTTTTATCTTTCCCACGCTCATTACCCCCCAACGAACCACTTTCTCCATAACTCTATTACACTGATTCGTTGCAAAGGCAAAAAATCCTTTTCAAAAACAAGCTTTCCACGGAAAACTTTTTATAACGCCATTGTTCAAGAAAATGCCATAAGCATTTTCCCTCCAATTTGCGTTTCAACGAAGCGGGAAATATGCTCACCGCTTGTTAAAATTGGGCTTCCCCCACTTACAGCAAGCTGTTGAAGAAGGGGACATCTTAGCTTCGTTATTCCTCAGAAAATTCTACAACTGCCTTCATGCCGGGCTTTATTCCAGCAACCATATCCGTTGGAAGGGATACCTTTACTATTTTTTTCCCATCTGCAGAAGCCGTTGGTGCACCTCCATCGGTATTTTCCGTATTGTCTGTTCCATTGGCAGATTCTGCCTCAGTTTCTTTTTCCAGAACCGTTCCCTGCAATTTCTTGCCGTCTACCTGATAGGAAACAAACTGTCCCAAACGAATCTTTTCTAATTGGTACGATGCGACCCTCGCTTCTACCCAAATATTGCCCGCATCACCAATATTTACGACAGTCTGTCCCGCCTTTACCTCAGAATTTTCCTGAAGGTCAGTATAGTAAACTGTACCGGAAACAGGTGCGATCAGTTCCGTCGCCTGTGAATCTTTTTTTGCATTTTCCAGTGCTGCCTCTGCCTGATGAACCTGAACCTCTGCACTCTTTATCATTTCCGGACTGCTTCTCTGCACCATCGTCTGATAAGACACGCTTGACGATGCCGAAGCAGCTGCTGCCTGTGCCTCCGCATATTCTGCCGCCGCTTGATCTCGCTTAACAGCACTGATCGCTCCCATTTCATACAATTCATTCATGCGCTGCATGCGGGCAGCCGCCTGCGCTAATGCCGCCTGCGAAGCAGCGTTGGCACCAGCATTTGCAGAAGGTACGGGAACTGTGATCGTCTGCCCCTGCTGGATCTGTTCCAAATTCTGCTTGGCAAGATTCAAATTCTGCTCCAGCTGCTGAATCTGTTCCTCTGTCACATTGACGCTGACCTTTGCAATGACATCACCTGCCTCCACATGATCTCCGTCATTTACCAGCATTTCCGTAATCTTCCCATTTGCACGGGCCTTGACTCCAACCATCGTGCTAGTCACCTGTGCATCCCTTACCTGAAAGGAAGCATGTCCATGATAATACAGCCATACACCGCCTGCGCAAATCAGGGCAACAGCCAACATTCCCAAGAGCCCAAAACGAACAAAATACTTTACCTTCTCACTGATATCATTTTCCAAGAGTTCTCCCCCCACAAACAGGAACAAAGGGCTGCCGCTCTGCGACAGCCCATCCTGCGATCCAAAACTAATCAGCCAAGCTGAGAACGAACCATCTCCTCTGCCTTGGCAAAGGCAGCCTCGATATTTTCCGGCTTTTTGCCTCCTGCCTGTGCCATATCCGGGCGACCGCCGCCGCCGCCGCCAACTGCCTTAGCGGCTTCCTTGATGATCTTGCCAGCATGGATTCCTCTTGCTACAGCATTCTTGTCCGCCTTGACGACCAGATTTACCTTATCCTGATTTACGGCAGCAAGAACCACGACACAGTTCTGAACCTTCTCCATAACAACATCTGCAAGATTGCGCAGGGCATCCATGGAGTCCGTCTCAGCACCGCCCGAAACATAATTGATTCCATTAATTTCCTCAACGCCCATCAAAAGCTTCTGTGCATCCGCCTTCTCACGAACTGCCCTGAATTCATCTACCTGCTTTTGCATTTCCTTTTGCGCTTCCAGCGTCTTTTCAACCTGCACCACAACATCTGCGGAACGAGTCTTGAGAAGTGCTGCCGTCTGCTCTAAAAGCTGACGCTCATGGTTTGCCAGTTCCAAGGCAGCTTTACCGGTAACCGCCTCGATACGGCGAACACCTGACGCAACACCTGTTTCGCTGACGATCCGAAACAGCCCGATCTGCCCAACATTCTTGACATGCGAACCTCCGCAAAGCTCCATGCTGAACCCAGGCACCTTGACCACTCGTACGATATTTCCATACTTCTCGCCGAACAATGCCATAGCTCCCATTTTCTTTGCCTCGTCAATGTTCATATGCGAGATCTCAACATCTGTCCCCTTCAGGATCTCTGCATTGACTAATTCCTCCACGTCAGCAAGCTGCTGCGTACTGACTGGCTCAAAATTCGTGAAGTCAAAGCGCAGTCTCTCCGGCGATACGGCAGAACCTGCCTGATTGACCTGATTGCCGACTACCTTCTTGAGTGCCGCCTGCAGCAAATGCGTTGCTGTATGATTGCGGGCAGAAGAAAGCTTCTTGGCACGATTGATTTCAATCTTGACCGTGTCACCCTTTTTCAGCATACCTTCTTCCACATAGGAAAGATGATATACCGTTCCATCCGGCAGCTTCTTGGCATTCTTCGCCTGAATACGGCCAAACTCACTCAGCAAAAGACCTTCATCGCCAACCTGTCCGCCGCCTTCTGCATAAAACGGTGTCACGTCCAAAATAATTCCGGCTTCTTCCCCGTCATGCAATTCCTCGACAAGAGTTCCATCCTTCCAAATAGCGACAACCGATGCTTCCACTGCCTCACTGTCCACACGAAGATTGGAGGTATCAATGGAACTGAGATCCGGAACAGCTACCCGCTCATTTTCTGCACGCGCATTGCGGGCACGCTCACGCTGCTCATTCATTGCCTTGTCAAAGCCTGCCTTATCCAGCTGCAATCCATTCTCTGCCAAAATCTCCTCTGTCAATTCCCAAGGGAAGCCAAAGGTATCATACAGACGGAATCCAATATCTCCAGAAAGCTCTTGCTTGCCTGCTTCCTTGACTTCTGCAATATGGCCTTCCAAAAGCTCCATACCTTGCGCCAAGGTTGCTGCAAAGCGATCCTCCTCCAAGGAAATAACCTTTTTGATATAATCCTGCTTGTTGACAAGCTCCTGAAAATCCTCTGCTTCTCCATAGATCTTGATAACCGCATCGACTGCACCGACCAAGAACTTATCCGTAATTCCCAGCATACGTCCATGACGGATCGCACGGCGGAGAATACGGCGAAGCACATAGCCACGTCCCTCATTCGAAGGAAGGATCCCGTCCATAATCATAATTGCCATGCTGCGTGCATGGTCAGCAATCACCTTCAAGGACACATCCTTCTCCTCATTATCGCCATACGTCACTCCAGAAGCCTTGGCAGCGTATTCGATGATTGGGAACAGCAGATCTGTCTCAAAATTCGTGCGCTTGTTCTGGACAACGGAAGCCAAGCGTTCCAATCCGCAGCCCGTATCAATATTTTTGTGTGCAAGAGGCAGGTATTCCCCATCCTCCTGCTTGTCATACTGCGTAAACACAAGATTCCAAATCTCAAGGAAGCGATCGCAATCACAGCCAACTGCGCAGTCTGGCGAACCACAACCACGCTCCTCACCAAGGTCAATATAAATCTCAGAATCCGGACCGCACGGGCCTGGACCGATCTCCCAAAAGTTATCTTCCATTTTGACAATATGATCCTGCGGGAAACCTGGCTGCTGCTTCCAAATCGCCACAGCCTCCTCATCCTTTGGATAGACCGACACCCAAAGCTTGTCCTTTGGAAGCTCCACAACCTCCGTCAAGAACTCCCATGCCCAAGGAATCGCTTCTTCCTTGAAATAATCGCCAAAAGAAAAGTTTCCCAGCATCTCAAAATAGGTTTGGTGACGAGCCGTGCGTCCTACATTTTCGATATCGCCCGTGCGGACACAGCGCTGGCTTGTCGTGACACGAGTGCGGGGCGGCTTCATCTTGCCTGTGAAAAACGGCTTCAGCGGTGCCATACCTGCACCAATCAACAAGAGCGTCGGATCATCCTGCGGAATCAAGGAAAAGCTAGGCATCCGCAAATGCCCCTTTTTCTCTGCAAAAAACTGCAAATATGCTTCACGCAGTTCATTACCAGTCATATACTTCAAAATTCATCAACCTCCAAAAAGGTGTTTTCTTCTATATCTTTCATATTCTACAACATTTATCTGATAAAATGCAACCATTCCAAAGATTTGGCAGAAAAAATACATATCCTTCGCATTCAAATATTGTTTGCTAAATCAGACCTATTTGCCTGTTCACCGTTTTATAACGCCATTGTTCAAGAAAATGCCATAAGCATTTTCCCTCCAATTTGCGTTTCAACGAAGCGGGAGATATGCTCACCGCTTGTTAAAATTTGGCTTCCCCCACTTACAGCAAGCTGTTGAAGAAGGGGACATCGTTAGCTTCGTTATATTTTCAAATATTTCTTCGTTGGGTTCGTCCTCAAGCAATATCCGATACTTTTTGTATAATGGAAAAGACAAATTTCCATTTTTTCCAGAAGCCTTAACCGCTTTTATTACGCCCTCTTTTGTCAAATGCTCGATTATTTCAAATGCATTTTTTATATCTGCCAATGAAAATTTAAGTAAAGACGCTAAATCTTCTATTGTAATATTCTTTTTTCCATATTTCTTTAGGCACTCCCTGCAGTCCATTAGGAATCTCCTTTACTTCAGCACTGTTAAAATTAACATAAAGTGAGTAGAAGAAAAAACTGTCCCGTGGTATACTAGATACGCTATTGAAAGGTTTCTGACTCCTCCTCGACTCGCTAGCTTTTCGCTTAGCGTATCACGTTATCATAGCTATTTCAACTTTTTGTTTGAGAATAGTGTAATATAGAAAACCTACTCACAAGTAGGCAGAAGGTGAACATATGAGAAATATTTCAACTTTTATCCGCAGGCCGATTCTCCGGCTATCTGCTTTACAAAATTTCATTTTTCTGCTTTTTGCCGCAGCACTGACCCTTATGCCTTTTTTTGCCAGCCCAGCCGAGGCAGCGGAAAAGGTCGTCCGTGTCGGCTGCTTTGACTATGGTCAGGTGATGATAAATATCACCAACAACACGGTCAATCGATCTGGCTATACCTACGAATATCTGCAGGAAATTTCCGTCCATACCGGCTGGCATTACGAATATGTCCCCGGCACCTTTCAGGAGGTCATGGACAAGCTCTACCGCGGAGAAATCGATATTGTACCGATGATCAGCTGTACCGAGGAACGCCAGCAGCACATTCTTTACCCCGACCAGCCACTGGGCATGGAGTATTTTTTCATCGTCTCCACCCCTGACCGAAGCGATGAATTCCGCGATGCCGACCGCAGTCTGCAGGGCAAAAAAATTGGCGTTGATGCCGGCTATGCGGAAAATAAATTTTTGTACACCTACCTCAGGGAACACTCTGTATCTGCCGAGGTGATCAGCTATCCGACCACGACTGAAAAGTGCCAAGCTCTGCGCGACAAAAAGGTCGATGCTGTCCTCTACTCCGGCAACACCATGCCGCAGGATCTCATGATCATTCAAAGTATGGGTGCAATGCCCTGCTATATTGGAATCGCCCCGAACCGTCCGGATATTCTCTCCGAAATGAACGCGGCAATCATTTCCATTGACCTCAGCCGTCCAGGCTTCGTCAGTTATCTCATGGGAAAGCATTTTTTCAACACCCCGATGAACCGCCAGCTTTCTCCCGCCGAAATTGCTTGGCTGGAACAGCATCCTGTCATCAAAATCGGCAGTCTCAGCAATAATTTCCCCTACAGCTACGAAGACAAGGACAGCAAGATCAGTGGTGTCAATATCGAAGCAGTCAAACTCATGCTGGAGCGGCTGAATATTTCCAATCAGGTGGAGTGGATCTTGTTCTCCGACCAGCAACAGGCCAGAAAAGCTCTGCAGGAAAAGACGGTCGACCTCATTTTCCCCGAATACCGCAATTACCAAACTTCAGACGAGCTTGATATATTACTTTCCCAAAACATAACCGACCTGACTTTGGGAATGCTGTGCAAGAAACTGCCGGATAAAAACGGTGTACATTCCATTGCCACCATCGAACCGGAATTTACCTCGCAGTATATCAATGTCAACTATCCCAATTCCATCATTGTCCCTACCAAGGGAATCGATGATTGTATCGAAAAGGTTTACCGCGGCGAAGCAACAGCCGCCATCGCCCCGTTGTCCATGCTTGAACAAGCCATCAGCCAAATCGACAGCAAGAGTAAATACAAAATCATCCCCCTGTCGACCAGCTTTGATGTTTGCTTCGCTGGGCGGCGCGACACCAATTTACTGCTGAAGATCATCAACAGGGGCATCCATTTTATCCCCAACGATGAAATGGATCATCTGACCATGCAGTTCATTCTGCAAAACCGCAAAGCCCCTTCGTCTACTGACTTTTTCCGCCAGCACCCAGAATACCCTGCCGCAGCCCTCATTCTCCTCGGCAGTCTTATCCTGACCGCCTATGCCCTGCGGCAGTCCAGCCGTTCGGAAAAGAAGCTGTCCCTAGCCAACGCCCAAATCCAGAATACCAACGCACATCTTGAGTCTCTCGTGACGGAACGAACGATGGCTCTTGAAAAGGCACTTTCGCAGGCAGAGAAGGCAAGCAAATCAAAAACCACCTTTCTCTTTAATATGTCCCATGATATCCGCACCCCAATGAAC
>JAZLHW010000099.1:0-3726 GCA_045617105.1 Selenomonadaceae bacterium
GTACAAGTTAACGGACAGAACTCAATGTATTATCTGAACAAGATAATAAACAGATAAGGAGTATCTAATGGAGGAATTGTGCGGGATAATAGATAAATTAAGTAATGAACAGCTCAAGAATCTTCTTGCTCTGATTGAAGAAATTGAGCGTACCGGAGAACCTGCGCCATCTGATCGGGGGATAGATTAGCAAGTTTTTCGGATATCTTTTGCAGGAGCGCTTCTCTCTCTGAGAGGGGCGCTTTTTCTTTTCGTTCTTCAACTAAATCGGATTTGGAAATGCCAAAGTAGTTTGCCATCTTTTCGATCTTGTCGATTCGGGGATAGGTCTTGGCAGTTGTCCAGTAGGAAAAGGTTGATGACGGAACGCCAAGAACCTTGCACATTTCGGTTGAAGTGACATTGTTGATAGCCATGTAGTAGCGAATGTTCGCAGCCATCGTTTCTTTGTTTCCCAGATTTCCCATGTTTATTCCCTCCTTTCTATTATATTTATATTATACAACTAAACTGAAATATTTCAATAAAAACGAGAGAAAATCCAATAAATTATATTGACAATTCAGTTTAACTGAGATAATATTGCTTACAGAACTCAGTTTAACTGAGAAACAATTCAATATAGGAAGGGTGATAACAATGATACAGCTCACACTTAGAGCGATTCGGGCTTCTCTTGGTCTGAATCAGCAGGATGCGGCAAAGAGAATCGGCGTTTCTCCGGATACACTTCGCAGTTGGGAAAACGCAAAGACATTTCCTGATGTTCCTCAAATTGAGAAAATTGAGGAAGTGTACGGCGTTAAGTACAACGAGATTATTTTTGCGCCGACTTCTCAGTTAAACTGAAATGAGGTGAATGTATGCCGAGATTACGACCGTACAATCTCGATATCCTGACTCCGAAAAAGGAGCGGCACTTCAAGGATGACATCATCAATTCCATGTTCAGCAATTACCAAAAGAGCAGCGGAATTAAACGGCAGATCCTTGCTTACCGGGTGAACCTTACGCCACAGGCGGTATCGAGAAAGAAACAGCGTGGTTCCGAGAAATTCACGCTGAAGGAATTCAAAGCATGGGTTAAGGCTTTGGAGATTCCGGAAGATGCGGCAGCGGATGCCGTGTACAGATATCTGATGCAGGATGAGTAACGAATGAAAGACTTTGAATTAGCCAAAGTTATTGTGCCTGAAAAGTTTATACTCCAACGGAAATTGGAGCGGCTTTGGGAAAAACACGATTATGCCATGGGCGTTTACAAATCGGCGGCAACTTTCACCGACCCGAGAGCGCAAGCCGCATTTGAAATTTGGGCGGAAAGAGAACTCAAGCATATTTTTTGGGAAATCGTATACATAAGAAGGGAATTGGAGAAGTGCAAATGAAGTACTGGATATTCATGTGCCTTGCCGTTGGGGTGGTTCTCAATGACGAGTGCATCGGCTGGCTCTGCTTGCTGTTGGCAGTGATACCTCCGTTTTTCAGTTTCTGCAGCCAGTTGGGAAAAGTGATCGAGAAGGAAAACAGAAGAATCGGTCCCTGCATTGATGAGGAGGGCTTTTACGAATGACAGGCTACGCCATCAATGAGACCGGGCGGCGGTACGGAATGCTTTTCGTAGTAGGCCGTGAGGAGAACGGAAAGAGCAGGAACGCACGATGGCTGTGCCGGTGCGACTGCGGAAACTCTATCGTTGTTGCAGGTTCCCGGCTTCGGTCGGGCGAAACATATTCCTGCGGCTGTCTCAACAAGGAAAGGCAGTCACAGCGAATGAAGCAGGTTTGGAAAGAAATAAAAAAAGCAGAAAGGGAAGAATAAAAATGTCAGTAACAAAAATCAAGTGTCCCAATGACGAAGCATGGCGCATTGAGCGCAACAAGACGATAGGCGGCAGTGATGCGGCAGCAATCCTTGGTCTGAACCCCTACAAATCAGCCTACGCACTGTGGTGCGAGAAAACAGGCAAGCTCACTCCGGTGGATATCTCCGATAAGGAAGCGGTTCGGCTTGGCAATGATCTTGAGGAATACGTTGCAAAGCGTTTCACCGAATCTACCGGGAAGAGGGTACGCAGAGAGAACCACATACTCCGCAACAGCGAGTATCCCTTCGCCCATGCAAGCGTTGACCGCATCGTTGTTGGCGAGAACGCAGGTCTTGAATGCAAGACCACTTCCTCTTGGGATGTAACGAAGCAGCTCCGTGACGGAGAGATTCCCGACAACTGGTACTGCCAGTGTGTGCATTACATGATGGTTACCGGGGCTGACCGCTGGTACTTGGCGGCACTCGCATTCGGAAGCGGCTTCTATGAATTCACCATTGAGCGCAATGAAGATGAGATACAGGCACTGGTGGAAGCGGAGAGAGCTTTTTATGAGAAGGTAGGAAAAGATATCGCCCCCGAGCTTGACGGCTCAGAAAGCACCACAGAAGCCGTTAAGACCATCTTCGGAAAGAGCCTTGACGGAGCAAGCGTGGACATGGGAGCGGTAAGTGACCACATCGACCTGTATCTGACCTTGGAAGCGCAGATCAAGGAGCTGCAGAACCTGCAGGACGGACACGCCAACTGCATCAAGGATTACATGGGCGTGGCAGAGAAGGGAACCTTTGGCAATGTTACTGTCAGCTGGAAGTCAGCTTCCCGAAAGACCTTTGACAAGGCGCTGTTTGAGGAGAAGAACGGAAAGATCTCCGAGGAGTATTACAAGACCTCCGAAAGCAGAACCTTCCGGATAACGCAGAAGAAGGCGAAGAAGTAATGTTCAGCAGGAACAAGGAAGAGAACGAAAGCAGACTGTTTGACGAACGTCTGCATCCGACGATACTCACCCTTCCGTGTTACCGGCTGATGGGTGCGGTACTGGAACAGGCCGTAGCAGACTACAGGCGGCTCTACAAACAGCAGCAGAAGGGCAAGACTTGGTACAGCTACTTGGGCGCTCAGATGAGCGTGGAGTACGGACTGGCTGAGTTACGCAGGTTCTTTGAATACTACTGCGAAGGAACCCGGTTCAACGCTAACAAGCTGATTGAGCAGATAGAACAGAACGCATACAAGCGCATCAGCATTTCAAAGCTCTACAGCGGCAGAAAAAGCAACAAAAACGATGATTATTTTGAGGAGGAATAAATAATGGCAAACATCATTCAGAACGCTTCACAGGCGAACAAGCCGGAAGCGAAACAGCAGCAGGGCATCAACGCCATGGTAAACGGCATCCTTGACGGACAGGGCATCCGCAGACGATTCGATGAGCTTTTGGGCGCAAGAGCGCCGCAGTTCATCAGCTCGCTGGTGACGATGATCAACTCCGACAAGGCACTGCAACAGGCAATGCAGGAAGCCCCCATGACCGTGATACAGGCGGCGCTTAAGGGCGCATCCTATGACCTGCCCATTGACCCCATGCTTGGCTTTGGTTATGTGCTTGCCTTTAACAACAGCGTTAAGGACAAGGACGGCAACTGGCGCAAGCGCATGGAAGCGACCTATGTTATCGGCTACAAGGGCTTGATTCAGCTCTGCCTGAGAACAGGCGCTTACAGCCGTGTCCCGGACGCTGTGGATGTTCGGCAGGGAGAGCTTATCAGCTACGACAGGCTGACCGGTGACTGCGAATTCAGATGGATTGAGGACGAGGACGAGCGAGAGAAGCTCCCGGTTATCGGCTATGCAGGTTACTTCAGACTCAAGAACGGCGCTGAGAAAACCATCTA
>JAZLHW010000100.1:0-18721 GCA_045617105.1 Selenomonadaceae bacterium
AAAGCGTATTTCCTTGAACCTTCCGAATAAATAAAATATACTGCCATACTTATGTATTTATATCATGAGGATATTCATGGAACTTTAAGATATTTTTCTAATCATCTGCACCATAGGCTGTCCTTCGTCCGGTATGCGCGAAATTTCTTCAAACCCGTTCTGTTGATTACCCAGTTCCCGCCTTTATTGTGAGGAGCATGTCAATGTGCCATTTTCAGAAAATGGATTGCCATTTCAATTTATATGTACTATGATTATATTGAAGTACAATTCAATGAAGTATAATTCAATACAAATATGTTCGAGGAGTTAGTTATGTGTAATTTTATTGGCCGCAAGCGTGAGCTTGATGCTATGAATGCTTTATATAATCGGTCTGGATTTCAGATGACTGTAATGTATGGCCGCAGGCGTGTGGGAAAGTCAACCTTATTGCAGCGTTTTATAGAGGGGAAGAAAGCTGTTTATTATACTGCCATACGCAGCAGCAGCCAGCGCAATCTGGAACTGTTGGGCAGTCGTGTGATAGAAGCATTAGCACCTGAAATGAAGGGATTATCCTTCCTATCCTATGAGCAGCTTTTTTCCTTTATTGGCCAGCGATGCCAAAACGAGAGAATTATTTTTATTATAGATGAATTCCCCTACATGGCAGAAGCAGAGAAATCTCTTTTATCGGTTATTCAAAAGCATATAGATATGGAATGGCTGCAGGGAAATATGTATCTTTTCTTATGCGGCTCATCTGTGAGTTTCATGGAAGATGAGGTGCTGAGTGAGAAAAGTCCTCTCTTTGGGCGCCGCACTTCGCAAATTGCCCTAAAGCCCTTTCATTATTTGGAGGCTGCACAGTTTGTACCGAATTATTGTGCGGCGGAAAAAGCTATTGTATATGGTGTCACAGGAGGTATAGCCAAATATTTATCTTTGTTCGATGAAAATAAATCACTTGACGAAAACTTGCAGGCTTTGTTTTTTAGCAATTTTGGCTATATGTATGAGGAGCCAATCAATAGCCTTACCCAAGAGTTCAGGAATATTTCTTCCTATAATGCTATCATAGAAACGGTAGCATCAGGCCGTACCAGACTTAATGAGATAGCTGATTTGACGAAGCTGGAAACGTCTGCAGTATCTCATGCCGTAACTAATCTGGTCGAGACAGGTATCCTAAAAAAAGAGTATGCTATTACAGATGAAAGCAATAAAAAGAAAGTACGATATGGCTTGGCTGACCATATGTTTAGGTTCTGGTATCAGTTCGTAGCTCCATATATGGATATCATTGATATGGGGCATGGGAACGTGCATTATGAAAATGTGGTTAAGCCTAGAATCTCTCACTATATGGGAGAAGTTTTTGAGGATATGTGCCGCTTTTACACCATGAAATTAGGAGCAGAAGGCAAGCTCCCCTGCCTTGTCTCCAAAACGGGAAAATGGTGGGGAACTAATCCGCGTAAAAAAGAAGAAACGGATATCGATGTGGTTGGTTTGGATATTGCAAATAAACAAGCTGTACTGGGAGAATGTAAATTCAAGAATGAAATTTTGGATAAAAAGGTATTTGACCAACTAAAGGAACGTCATGGGCTGATTGACAACCGATATCGGGTGGTAAAATATATGTTGTTTTCTAAGAGTGGTTTCTCGGACTGGATTCTCGAACAGCAAGATAAGGAGGATATACTGCCTATTCGCTTAGAAGAAATGTATGAAGTCTAATATGGCAGAAGCATAGTTCCCATTGGATCTTTCTGCTGAATAATAAATTTTATTTGCAGAATAGCTCCAATCTAACATAATTCACCTTCCTGTTTTGCAATAAATATGTCTCCTCAAATGACAGCGAAGTACGATAGGAATCATTATAGCATTATCGGCAATGTATTGCACTTTTCCATCTGTTGCCAGTATAATATTATCAAAATGACGAAATACAGCGAAGATAGAGGAGAAGCTGCCGAGTGCAGGGAAGGTTGGTGATAGATTTGAGTAAGTGGAAATTAGCAGCGGTTGCTGCGTTTGTGGTTTTGTTAGCGGCGGGATTTTTTGTTTTTCGCAAGGAAGCACCTGTGAGGGAGGAAAAAGTTCCTTTGGTCAAGACGCAGGTGGTTGGCACGGAAAAGCCGGAAGCAGAGGGCAGGTATGCCGGAGCGGTTAAGGCTCGCTATGAAACGAATCTGTCTTTTCAGGTAGGCGGACAGATTCTTTCACGCAATGTGCAGGTCGGATCTAAGGTTCAGCCCGGTGAGGTTCTTATGATTATTGATCCCAAGGACGTGGTACAGCAGTCGAATGTCGGCGAGGCACAGGTGGCTTCTGCCCGTGCCAGACTTCGCTTGGCACAGACGAATCTTTCTCGGTATAACCAGCTTTATCAGGAGGAGGCTATTCCGGAATCGGTGCGTGACCAGTACCAGATGGAATATGACTCGGCATTTGCTTCGTATCAGGCGGCACTTGCACAGGCGGCACAGGCTGGCAATGCACTTTCCTATACGAATTTGACGGCAGGCGCTATGGGTGTCATCTCTGCCATTCAGGCAGAGGAGGGGCAGGTCGTGTCGGCAGGGCAGACCGTGATGACGCTTTCCCAGACGGACGAGCTGGAGGTTGAAATAAATGTCCCTGAGAACAAGCTTGGCGAAGTTTCTGTCGGAAAGGCAGTAAAGGTGACGTTTTGGGCATTTTCTGGGATGGCGGACGGAACGGTTCGAGAAATTTCCCCCATGGCGGATGCGGTTGCCCGTACCTATCGGGTGCGTGTGTCCGTACCAACTCCGCCGAAGGGGATGGAGCTTGGCATGACGGCATCGGTCTCTGTGACGGAGGACGCTCCTGCGGTGGATTCCAGTGTGATTCCAATGTCTGCCATTTACCAGACAGGGGACACAGCGCAGGTATGGGCCGTGGAGGATGGGAAGGCTGTGCTTCGTGAGGTGCAGGTGCTTTCCTTTCAGGAGCGTGAGGTTTCTGTCCGTGGTTTGAGGCAGGGAGATGTTGTCATTGTGGCAGGTGTCCATAAGCTGAGGGAAGGACAGGCTGTTCGCACGGAGGCAAGAAAATGAGGAACCTTACGGAAGTTTCATTGAACAATCGTGTTCTTGTCTGGTATTTCATTGTCGTTGTGGCGATCACGGGGATCGCTTCCTATTTCAATCTTGGACGCATGGAAGATCCGAACTTCACAATAAGGCAAATGATCGTAACGGTATCTTGGCCGGGGGCATCTGCTGAGGAGATGCAGGATCAGGTAACGGACAAGCTGGAGCGGAAGCTGCAGGATACGCCGGGCTTGAAGCATGTGGATAGTGAGACATGGGCAGGACTCTCTATCATTCGAGTGAATCTTGATGACACGGTGAACTCCAGTGAGATCCGCACGACATGGAAGGAAGTGCGGAATTCCTGCGAGGATATCAAGAAGGAGCTGCCCAATGGGGTTTATGGGCCATATTACAATGACAGGTTCGATGATGTCTATGGCTCTGTTTACGCCGTGACGGGGGAGGGATTCAGCTACGAGGAGCTTCGTGCTGAGGCAGAGAAGGTGCGCCGTGTCATGGTGGGCATACCAGATGTCCAGAAGGTGGAATTGCTCGGCGTGCAGGAGGAACGTATCTATGTCGAGGTAGAAAATGCAAAGCTTGCGGAGCTTGGCATAAGCCCGCAGGTGATTATCGAGGCATTGAAGGGCAGCGGGCAAATGACGCCGGCAGGTGTCGTGGAAACTGTGTCGGATAATGTGTATCTTCGTGTGACAGGTGTTTTTGACAAGGTGGAGGACATTCGGAGCCTGCCGATTTCGGCAAACGGGAAAATCTTCCGTTTGGGTGATATTGCAAAGGTAGAACGCCGAATCAAAGAACCGGCAGATCCCAAGATGTTTTTTGATGGGAAGCCGGCGGTCGGTATCGCTGTTTCCATGACACCGGGAGGGAATATCCTGACGTTGGGGCGGAATCTGGAGGAGGTTTTGCAGAGCTGGCAGACCGAGCTGCCGCTGGGCATGGAACTGAGTGAGGTTTCCGACCAGCCGCAGGTGGTAGATGAGTCAATACATGATTTCGTCAAGACCTTGATGGAGGCTATCGTCATTGTTCTTGCTGTCAGCTTCTTTTCGCTTGGATTCCACACGGGGCTTGTGGTGGCAGGCTGTATTCCTTTGGTCTTGGCAGGCGTGTTCCTGTGCATGTACCTTTTGGGGATCGACCTCCATAAGGTTTCCTTGGGGGCGCTTATCATTTCGCTTGGGCTTTTGGTCGATGATGCCATCATTGCAGTGGAAATGATGAGTGTTCAGCTGGAACGTGGGCTGGATCGGTTTCATGCGGCATGTTATGCCTTTCGTGCGACAGCAAAGCCCATGTTGACGGGAACGCTCATTACCTGTGCGGGATTTATTCCTGTGGCGTTTTCTATTGGCATGGCGAGCGAGTTCTGCAAGGCATTGTTTCCCGTGATCGGGATGGCTTTGCTGTTGTCGTGGATCGTTTCGGTCATGGTCGCACCTCTTTACGGGTATCATTTGATTCAGGTGAAGGCAGAAACCAATGAGAAGGGAGAGATCGATCCTTATTCCAGCAGGTTTTACCAGAGTTTTCGTTCCCTGCTGTCATGGTTTCTCCTGCATAGGAAAACGGTTCTGATTGGCACGGCTCTTGCTTTTGTCCTGTCCGTTGGGGCAGTGCCATTTATCAGGCAGGAGTTCTTTCCACCGTCTCTGCGTCCAGAAATTATTGTTGATATGCGCTTGCCGCAGGGCTCGTCCGTGGAGGCTTCCCAGCAGGAGGCAGACCGCTTGATGCGTTTCTTGGAAAGCCGCAAGGACAAGATGGAGAATTTTACCTGCTATGTAGGAAAGGGCGCGCCTCGTTTTGTGCTTACCATCGATCCTGTGCTTCCGCAGGATAATTTTGCCCAGTTTGTTATCGTTGCTAAGGATACGGCGACAAGGGAAGTCTTGATGAAGGAGATACAGGAAACTTTGGACGAGGATTTTCCGAATGTCCGAAGCAGCATGAAGCTGATTCAGACAGGCCCCCCCTCGGAGTATCCTGTCATGCTGCGGGTATCCGGTCCTGATACGGAACGAGTCAAGGAGATTGCAAAAGATGTGGCAGATCTCGTTGCCGAGGATAAGAACAATTACAATGTGGGGCTTGACTGGAACGAGAAAAGCAAGGTCGTTCACTTGGAGCTGGATCAGGAAAAGCTTCGCTCTCTTGGCGTGACGAGCCAGCAAGTTTCCCAGATGCTTTATACGGAGATCACGGGAGCGAGTGCCGCACAGTACTATGAAGGTGACCGCACGATCTCTATTGACCTTCGCATGGCACCGATAGATCGCATGGATCTGTCGAGGCTGAGGTCACTTCCTGTTTTCCTCGGTGCGGCAGGCTATGTTCCCTTGGAGCAGGTGGCAAAAATTTCCTTTGCGGCAGAGGATGGGCTTATCAAACGCAGGGATCTGAAGCCTGCTATCATGGTGCAGGCAGATATCCATGAGGGAACCCCCAACGATGCGGCGAAGGTGGCGTATGAACGGACGGCACAGCTTCGGGCGGCACTTCCTGCTGGCTATAAGGTCGAGCCTGCGGGAACCTTGCAGGACAGCAGCGAGTCCTTGCAGTATCTCTTGCAGCCACTTCCTGCTATGGCATTTATTATCATGACACTTTTGGTCTTTCAGTTGAGGAGTATCAAGGAAACCATGCTGACGCTTTTGACGGCACCCCTAGGTATCATTGGTGTCGTTTGGGGGATGCTGCTCACCGGCTCCGCTATGGGTTTTGTAGCAGCTCTTGGTGTATTGGCGCTTTCCGGCATGATCATCCGCAACACGGTCATCCTGATCGACCAAATACAGAAGCATTTGTCAGAGGGAGAGAAGCCATGGGATGCTCTCGTGGATTCTGCCGTGCTGCGTTTCCGTCCCATTATGCTCACGGCGGCGGCGGCGATCCTTGGTATGCTCCCGTTGGCAGCGAGTACCTTTTGGAGACCTATGGCAGTAGCAATTGCCAGCGGTCTTTTGGTGGCAACCGTATTGACACTTCTAGTCCTGCCCGTCATGTATGCCGTTGCTTACAAAGTAGAAAAGAAGAAATGAAAAAAGCCCTTCGGAAGCATTTTTTCCGAAGGGCTTTTGCTGTTCGCTTGTTTATGGATATTATGCAGGAACGTTTACTTTCCTCTTACTTGCTTTTCAAGTGCATCTATCTCGGCGTCTGTCATTCCGCCCATTTTCAAATATTGTTTAGCGCCTGCATAGATATCAGCCTGTGACAGATCTGCTCCATCCTTCGAGCCGGTGAGGAAAGCGATCATTTCGTCCAGACGCAGCTCTTTGACAGCCTGATACTTTTCATAGGCGTTTTCTTTTGTAATAAAGAAATAGTTTTCGTAGGTCTTCATGTAATCCTGTTCGATTTCTTGGTAGGAGGCTCCTGCCAGAGCTTCCAGCAGAACGCAGGCGAATCCTGTACGATCCTTTCCTTCAACGCAATGAATATAATACGGGCCTTCACAGGAAGCTATTTTCCTGAATCCATCAGCAAGACTGCTGGCATACGCATGTTTTTTGTATCCTGTTTTCAGATCAACCAATGCGGCTTTGTTTTCGGAATAAAGCTTTGTAAAAAGATAATCTTTTGCCTTGCTGTCGTTCTTGAGATACGTTTTAATTTTTTCCTCATTGTCTGAGAGATCCAAGTCAAACCGTATTCCTTGCTTTTTTATCAGCTTATCCACGGTACCGGCTCGCTTATGTTGGTCGTCTATAGAAGACGCTCCTCGGAAAAAGGTCTTTGGCTTGATGCACCCTCCTGTCAGGCTCCTGTAGTTAGCGAAACTTTCATCACTGCTGTAATCGTTCCGCTCATCGGTATAGGCCATGCTGAAGGCTTCTTGATTGGCGGCATACTTCCCTTTTTCTCTTATGCAGATCTTGGCAGTGCCTCCCTCCGTCAGGTTAAGCTTGTCCCATAGCGGGTCGTTGTTGCGTGCGATCACTATGGATTTATAGCCGGGATATCCGACCACCAGCGGCATACCGGTCTTTACATAGTATCCGTTGTAGTATGGGATATCCATGAGTGTTTCGCCGCTGCTGAATAATACATCCAAGGAGTCCCCGTATGCAAAGCCGCTGTTATTGAAATCCTCTATCGTGACTGCAAGATCTACACTGCCGAAATCAGTATTTTTGCTGATGGTATATTCAACGCCATCCGAAGCAAAGCACTGCACCGTGAAACAGGTGAACCATAGGAACAGTAAGCCAAAGACTTGGATTCTTGTTTTTTTCATAGTGTTATCCCTCCTTGTATTTTTGCAGAATACAGCCGTCATGCGTGTAACTTTTGTTTCGTCAGCGTTTCAACGAAGCGGGAGATATGCTCACCGCTTGTTAAAATTTGATTTCCCCCACTTACAGCAAGCTGTTGAAGAAGGGGACATCTTTAGCTTCGTTATAGAAAAATCCCTAAAAAGGTCCTGCACTTGAAGTATGCAGAGTCTTTTTAGGGAAGTGCACGCTGGCATCAGTCGTCAGACGATGCAATGTTTTTGAGAAGGTCTAGAATCTCAATGTAAAGCCAAACAAGCGTAACGAGGAGAGAGAAGGCACAATACCATTCTGCTTCCTTTGGAAGTCCTGCACTGACGCTTTGATTTATTTGCTCATAGTCGATGAACAGGCACATAGCGGCAACGCCGACAACGAGCAGGTTGATGGCGATGCCCATCATGCCTCCTTGGTGCATGAGCGGAAAGTTGATGCCGAACAGTCCAAGAGCAAATTCAATGAGATAGGCAAAAAGTATGCCGAACAGGGCTGCCATTGTGACCTTGACAAATCCGCTCGTGACCTTGACTACGCCCTTGGCGTAGAGAACGGCTGCTGCAAGAGCTACGCCGAAGGTGAGCATGACGGCACTCAGCACGATGCCAGGGAATATAGCATTCAGCAGGAAAGAAACGCAGGCAAGGCACATGCCTTCCAGAATGGCATAGAGCGGTGCGAGGAATCCTGCCCAATCCGGCTTGAAGGAAATTGCAAGGCAGGTAATCAGCCCCATGACGGCAGTAACTCCAGTCGTCACAGGTGTTGCATAGCCAGCCATCCATGTTGCAACGGCACTGAGTGCAACGAGGACGACCAGCCCAAAGGTCTTTGCAGCGACACCGCCATAGGTAGCGATATCTCCGCCGTAGCCGATGGAGCTTGCGGTATTCCTTACCTTGGAAATCATTGGATTTTTCATCATAAGTCATCATCTCCTTGTTTGTCCGCAAATATTTTTGCAGCGGAATATTTTTATTATAATGCCCTCCATGAAGAAAATGCAACGTTTTTTCCAACTTATAACGCCATTGTTCAAGAAAATGCCATAAGCATTTTCCCTCCAATTTGCGTTTCAACGAAGCGAAAGTTTGCTCACTGCTTGTTAAAATTTGGCTTCCCCCACTTGCAGCAAGCTGTTGAAGAAGGGGACATCTTTAGCTCGTTATATGTCCCATTACACAGTTAATTTTGAGGGCATACATTTTCATATTTTACAAAGAAAAGTTTTACTGTATAATGTATGGTTGTGAAATACAATTTGGAGGTAAAATTTCATGGATATTTCGTTAATTTTGTCAGAGGTAAACGATTTTGTTTGGGGACCGATCATGCTGACATTTCTGGTCGGGACAGGCGTTTTTTTGACGATTCGATTAAAATTTTTACCGTGGCGTAATTTAGGTTATGCTGTACGCATGATCATGCAGCAGAGAAGCGGTGAAAAAGGGGATATTTCTCCTTTTCAATCGCTGATGACGGCATTGTCAGCGACTGTCGGCACGGGTAACATTGTCGGAGTGGCGACAGCACTTGTGCTGGGCGGTCCAGGGGCACTTGTCTGGATGTGGATCAGTGCGGCGTTTGGTTTGTCTACGAAATACGGTGAGTCTGTATTGGCTGTCAAGTACCGTGAAACGAACAGTGCAGGCGAAATGGCGGGCGGCCCTATGTACGCCATGAAGAACGGTATCAAAAACAAATATGTAGGGCGAAGCTTGGCTGCGTTGTTTTCCGTTTTTGCCGTAATTGCTTCTTTCGGCATCGGAAACATGACGCAAGCGAATTCCATCTCTGCAGTGCTTGAATCCGGCTTTTCCATTCCCACATGGTTTACGGGAATTTTATTGGTGGTTTGCGCTCTTTTTGTTATAGTACGGGGGATCCGCAGTATAGGCAAGGTATCCAGTGTAATCGTACCGACTATGGCAGGGTTTTATTTCGTTACGGCACTTATAGTAATAGCTTTCAATTATGCAGCGATTCCTGCTGGAGTGGCGGAAATGTTTAGAATGGCATTTTCGTTTGAGGCGGTGGCCGGTGGAGTCAATGGTTCGATCATTGCTTCTATGCTGACGGCAATGCGTTGGGGCGTGGCGAGAGGAGTTTTCTCCAATGAGGCAGGCTTAGGCTCTGCTCCGATCGCTGCTGCGGCGGCCCGCACAGACCATGCTTCCCGTCAGGGATATATCAATATGACCGGAACGTTTTTTGACACGATGATTATTTGCTTGCTGACAGGGCTGGTCATAGCATCTTCGGGAGTTTTGGGTACGGTCGATCCAGAGACTGGAAAAATGGTTTCCGGTGCACAGCTTACGATTTTAGCGTTTTCTACGGTTTTTGGCGAATCTTCCAGACTGATCGTTTCCGTATCGTTGACATTGTTTGCTTTTTCCACGATTTTAGGCTGGGAATACTACGGAGAAAAGGCTTTGGAATATATAGTGAAGAACCGTAAGGTCATTATGGCATACAGGATCATTTTTAGTTTGATCGTGTTTGTCGGAGCAACTACGACCTTGGAAATCGTTTGGAATTTTTCGGATACAGCAAATGGTTTAATGGCTATTCCTAACCTTATTTGCTTGCTGTGGCTGTCCAACGATATTGCTAAGGAATGTTTTGATTTTCAGGATAAGGTCATAAACCGTAAGTAAAAATATTTTCGGCGTTTAATTTTTCCTTCAATGTGACGATATATAAGTAAGGGGATTTTGTGCCTGCAAGGAGCGGGTATTGCACAAAAGGAGGAAGTTAACATGGATGTAAACACGATAGCAAAAACCCAGCCGATGGGAGTAGCAAATGCTTATGGAGTGATGAAGAAGCAGGGAATCGGCCAAGGGGCAGGGAATGACAATTCCAATTCCTTAGAAGCGAAGATCGGGGAAGCCTTTGAGGTTTCGATTTCAAACGAAGGGAAGGAGGCAAACGAGAAGAAACAGGCAAAGGGTCTTGGCGCAGATCCCTTGGCTGCTTTGCAGGAGGGCGAACTGGAGCAGGCAAAGGGCAAGGGATTGGATGCGGACACGATCAGTGCCATGCAGCAGGATATTCAGCAAAAGTCCTTGCAGTTCATGATCGATATGATGACGGAGAACAACGACAGGCTGCAAAAGTGGCTGGATGAGGGCGTTGGGATCCTGCGTTTCGAGAACGGCGTGGAGCTGGATGCAGCACAGTTTGCGATGCCTGAGGTGGCAACGACTCCGGAAGAGGCGGAGGCAGCGATCAGCGAGGGCGGCCAGTGGTCTGTGGAAGCTGTTTCGGATCGTATTTTTGGGATGGCATCGGCACTTGCCGGTGATGATCCGGAGATGCTGGAGAAGATGCGTTCTGCCGTAGAAGAAGGCTTCAAGCAGGCAGGAATTGCGTTTAACAATGTCTACGGAACGAACAAGATGCCTCAGATTACGGAGGACACGCATGCAGAGATCATGAGGCGCTTTGATGACAGGGCAAAGGAACTGACGGGAGCAACTGCGGCGCAAATGCAAGGGGCTTCTGAGTAAGGAAAACCAGAAAGCACAGGGAGAGTGTTTCCTGAGAAGGCGGCAATGCCGTTAAGTTAAAATGATTTAGGGCATAAAGAACCACTACTTCAAAAATAGGATGAGGTAGTGGTTTTTTGTTTTTATCGACTAGGTTCTTAATGGTATGGGGAAGGAGTCTCTCTTTTTTGTTCAAAGCTTCCTGCGGAAAAGCAGGAGATTTTGCTTTTGCGAAGAAAGAAAAACCTAGAAAAGACTTGAAGGTGATAACGAAGCTAAGATGTCCCTTTCTTCAACAGCTTGCTGTAAGTGGGGGAAGCCAAATTTTAACAAGCGGTGAGCAAACTTTCGCTTCGTTGAAACGCAAATTGGAGGGAAAATGCTTATGGCATTTTCTTGAACAATGGCGTTATAAGGGATTTTTGCGAGAGGAACTTACTTTGAAAGGAAATAAATACCATGAAAACATCAAATGATTATCTCGATGATTTACTGGTTCGCATGGCTCATCACAGCACAGCTATTGAAGGAAATACTTTGACGCAAGGTGAAACAAAAAGTATCCTCATTGACGGATATATCCCAAGAGCAATGAATTTGCGGGAATTAAATGAAGTAATCAATTACAAAAGCTTCATGCAGTTTATTCGTGACAATTTAGAAGAACTGCCTCCGCTTAGCTTGGAACTGATCAAAAAAATACATTTCCTGCTTTGCCAAAATGCCATAGATGGCATGGCAGGAGCGTTTAAGACGATTCCCAATATGATTATAGGAGCCGGTTTTACCCCTGTTCCACCATATATGGTTATAACTGAATTGCAGGAATGGATATGGAATCTTGAAGCACAATTAGAAAAGCAAGAAAAAGAGGGGATGATCGAAGCGATCTGCAGGCAGCATATAGCTTTTGAACGTATCCACCCTTTCTCAGACGGCAATGGCCGTGTAGGCCGTGCTTTGATGGTTTATACCTGTTTGCAAAAAGGTATTGCTCCCATTGTTGTGACAAAAGAAGATAAAGCTGAATATATCAGCTATTTGAATACAGAAGATGTAATTGGATTTACAAAATTTTCCCTAAAGCTAAATGCTGATGAAGAAATGAGAATAAGCTTATTTTCATGAAATTGAATGATATCGTTTCATTAGAAAAAATGGTAGAGGAGGTGCCGCAGTGGAACGACGGAAAGAGGAGAATTTTTCTGAGGGAAAGCCTTCGTGTGTCAGAGGAGGAAGCCAAGATCAATGGCTGGAACAGATGGAGGGGCTTTCCGTACAAGTGACGGAATCTTCGCTGGAATGGATGACGAATGTCAAGCTGTTTGCAGAAATGTCTGCACAGGCTGCCGAGACGGCGAATACGCTTGGCATGGGAGTGGATCAGCAGCTTCGGGAAATAGAGAATACAAAGCAGCATGCAGATAGTATTTTTGAGAATACATCCATGATGGGAGAAACGCTGAATGAGGCGGAGGCAATCTCTGAGGAGGCTGCAGGAGGGTTTGGCACGGAACTGGAACTAGTGGATGAAGCGGCTATGCGCATGGGTTCTGCTGAACAATGCTTCAGAAGATCTGCAGGCGCAATTCGGGCATTGGAAGGGGAATGTGAACGAATTTGCCAAATGGCGGAAGGCATTTCCTCCCTTGCAAAACAGGCTGCTGCTTTGGTGCAGGGGGCAGGCAATGCCGATTCGTTGCTCTTGCGGCTTCAGGAGGAGGCACAAAAGGTTGAGGAGTGCGGGAAGTGTTTTCAGCGTACCTTGGAGGATATGGACACGGCAATACAGGAAGGATCCAGTGAGGTACAGGCGGGAATGGAGCTTATCCATGCGGTTCATGGAAACCTGCAGGAGCTTATGGGGAAGGTTAATGGGATCCATGAAAAAATGCAGGATATGGAGAGTTCTGCAGAGGCAGTGGAAGAAGCAATGGCATGTCTTGTTGGCTCCATCGATCAGATCGATACGGTGAGCCGAAGTGTGTCAGAGAATGCGCAGGTTGTATTTGCTGCAGCGGAGGAGCAGGCGGCGGCAAATCAAGAACTTGCGGCAGGAGCGCATTTCTTGGCAGAACTTGCAGGAAAGATGCAGGGGACTGTCAAAAACTGCAAGGAAGTTTAAGGAAGCACGGAGAAGAGCAGTTTTTCCTTTACAAGATTTATGTTCCCGTGCTATAATACTGTCTGTTCTTGACTGGAGAGGTGTCCGAGTGGTCGAAGGTGCTTGACTCGAAATCAAGTGTACGGAAACGTACCGAGGGTTCGAATCCCTCTCTCTCCGCCATGGGAATATTGGAGCTGCTTTGGTTTTTGCGGTGGCTTTTTATAGAAAGTTGTTTGTTGCAGGAAAAAAGTGTTGACAGGTGTTTTGTTTGTCTGTATAATAATCTTCGTCAGTTGCGAGAGTGCAGGTGGCGGACGTGCTAGCTTAGCTCAGTTGGTAGAGCAGCTCATTCGTAATGAGCAGGTCGTAGGTTCGAATCCTATAGCTAGCTCCAGTGAAGTCAAGCCTTCCGAGGAATCGGGAGGCTTTTTTTGTAATCTTTTTATGGACAAAATAAGGGTGCAAGGAGGCTGTTTCCAGTGGGTGAGGAAGGAATGGAGAGCGTTTTATGGAAGATCAAGGTTTACGGTATTGTTCAAAGCGTTGGCTTTCGTCCCTTTATCAGCTTGCTTGCAAAGGAATACGGAATTTGTGGGACGGTCGCCAACTGCGGTTCTTTCGTGGAGATCATGGCGCAGGGAGAAAAATGTGTCCTAGATGCCTTTTTGCAGGATATTTCCCGAAAAGCACCGAAGAAGTCCTCCATATTGAACATAACCTGCGAAACGGCAGAAGCGGTCTTTCCCTATGATTCCTTTGATATCATTGAGAGCCATAAAGAAACAGGGGAGGTCTATGTATCGCCCGATCTTGCCATCTGCGATGCCTGCAGGAAGGAGCTGATGGATCCTGCCGACCGCCGCTATCTGCACCCGTTCATTAACTGTACCTCTTGCGGGCCACGGCTCACCATCATGGAATCCATGCCTTATGATCGGGAAAGAACCAGCATGAAAGAGTTCTCCATGTGTGAGAAATGTGAACAGGAATATCATTCCCCGCATGATCGCAGATATGATGCACAGCCGGTCTGCTGCAAAAGCTGCGGGCCTGAGCTGTTTGTTTTGGGAACGGATATCCGAGGAAACGAGGCTGTCAAAAAGACACGTCAAGTGCTTGCTTCTGGCGGTATAGCCGCTGTCAAGGGGATCGGGGGCTTTCATCTTTGCTGTGATGCCCGAAATGCCGATGCGGTAGACCGTCTGCGCAAGCGTAAGCACAGACCGGCAAAGCCGTTTGCTGTTATGCTGCGTGACCTTTCTATAGTGCAAAGAGAATGCCTGCTTTCTGACAGGCAGGCGGATTGGCTGGATGGTGCGCAAAAACCGATCCTTCTTTTGCACCGGCAGGAATCCAGTACGATTTGTGAGGCGGTTGCCCCCAAAAGCAGGCGGCTTGGGATTCTGCTGCCGTATGCACCGATCCACCTCTTGTTGTTTGATTTTCCAGATGAAGTGGATATGCCCGATGCCTTGGTAATGACCAGCGGGAATCCATCGGGAGCACCTATCTGCCATACGGACGGGGAAGCGTCCTCCGCACTGGGCGGCATTGCGGATATTATCTTGACGCACGATCGAAGGATCCGTCTTAGGGCAGATGACTCCGTGATGGACTGGCTGGGGGACAAGCCCTACATGATCCGCAGGAGCCGCGGCTTTTCCCCGATTCCCTTTCGGGTGGGCAGGGGGCTTCAGGGAGAAGTCCTTGCTGTGGGAGGAGAACTGAAAAATTCTTTTTGCCTTGGGAAAAACGAGCTTTTCTATCCATCTCCGTACATTGGTGATATGAGTGATCTGCGGACGGTGGAGGCATGGAAAGATTCAGTCTCCCTCATGGGATCCTTGCTGGAGATCCGCCCAAGCGTTGTTGCCTGTGATATGCACCCACGTTACCAAACGGTAAAGATTTCCCACGCACTTGGGCTTCCAGTCTTTCCTGTGCAGCATCATTATGCACATATCCTTTCCTGCATGGCGGAAAATGATTTTTTGGAGTCTGTCATTGGTATTTCCTTGGACGGTACGGGCTATGGAACAGATGGGACGATTTGGGGCGGTGAGATTCTGGCAGCCTCTCTCGATAGCTTTCAGCGAGTTGGTTCGATTGCTCCTTTTTTGCAGGCAGGCGGCGATCGTTCGTCCATGGAAGGCTGGCGGATCGCTGTTTCTATGATCTATGATGCCTGCAGGCACGACAAGGGGAGGACTGTGGAGATTTGCCGTGCGCTGCAGCTTTGCACGGAACAGGAGCTTAAGGCACAATTTTACCTGCTGGATCAGCAGGTAAACACGGTGGTATCTACGAGCGCAGGGCGGCTTTTTGATGCCGTCAGTGCCGTTCTGGGCATTAAAAAGCAGTCCAGCTTTGAGGGGGAAGCGGCTATGTGCCTGCAATATGAGGCTGAGAAGCAGGCAGACGGATTTTCCTTTCCCATGGGGAGGCTCTTGCAGGAAACAGCACAAAATTTCATAGTCCTTTCTACGAATGAGCTGTTTCGGCACATCTTGGAGGAAGCGCTTCGAGGCACTTCCGTTTGCCTGCTCGCCCATGCTTTTCATGACACACTTGCAGAAATGCTCCTGTCTGCCTGCCGAAGGGTTCGGGAACGCACGGGGTTGTCTGTTGTTGCCTTGAGCGGCGGTGTCTTTCAAAATGCCCTGCTTGCGAGGCTCGTTTGTGAGAAGCTCGCAGGAGAAGATTTTCGACCTCTCCTGCATAGCATGGTACCTCCCAATGATGGGGGGATCTGTTTGGGACAGGCGATTGCTGCTATGCGGCATATCCAAGACTAGAGATTAATAAAAACACCTCCCGCTTGCAGGCGGGAGGTCAGGGAGACAGATGTTCTTGGAAGTTCTGCAATGCCTCGCGGAAGCTTTGTCGCATCGTTCGTGTGCATTGCAGCTCCGTGCCGTCATCGAGAGTGAGCTGGTTTCTTTTCAGGGAAATCACATGCTTGAGGTTTACTGCAATGCTGATATGGCAACGGCTGAAGCGGGAATCGTTCAAGACTTCTGCCAGATAGTCTTGGAAGCGCTGGCGTTGGGAGAAGCCTTCCACAATCATGTGGTTTCGCAGATGAAAGACGGGACGGCGGTTCAGGTAGTCAATGTAAATAATGTCATCAACAAGGATCCGCTGGTCGCCCTTGGTCGTTTTTAAGAGAATGACGGGAGGATGTTCCTGTTCGATTTCCTGTATCAGGAGGTCAAGCTCGGAGAAAAGCTGTTTTGGATCGAGCGGTTTCAGTAGATAATTGGCAGCCTTGACAGAAAAGGCTGCAAATACATAATCGGGAGAAGACGTGAGAAAGAGGAGCTTTCCTTTGTCTTTTTGGAGGCGCAGTGCCTTTGCCGTCTCGATGCCGTTGAGATTCCCCATGAGGATATCGAGCATATAGATATCAAAGCCGCCTTCCTTTTCCCGTGCGGCTAAAAGCTCCTCGCCAGAGGAATATGTGTGGATATCCAGTTGTTTTCCTGATTTTGTTTGGTAATCGGAAAGCAAGTCCAAAAGCAGCTCGACTTGCAGCTCCGTATCGTCACAAATTGCAAGTTTTATCATAAAATACCTCTTATCCGTAGAATCACTTGGTGCAAGTATATTGTTAATAAAACGATTATACCACAAATTGAGGAGATTTTTCTACTTGCAGGGGTGCAGTTTGCGAGATTTTGAGGGAAACAGGGTCATTTTTCTGTATTTCAGCAGGAAATTGAGAGGGATGCATGGAATATAAGACGCTAAGGAGAGAATTTAACAGAAAGAGGTGAGTTCATGAGGTTTTTGATTGCAGATGACGATCGCCTGAACCGCACGATTTTGGTGCAATACATGAAAAATTACGGTGAGGTGGAGGAAGCAAAGGATGGCATGGAGGTTTTGGAACTTGTGATGAATTCCATAGAGACGGGGAATCCGTACCGTGCTTTGTTCCTCGATATTATCATGCCGAGAATGGATGGCATCAAGGTGCTGAAGGTCGTGCGTTCCCTAGAGGAAAAACGGGGTGTCGCAGAGGAGGAGCATCTTCCTGTTATCGTGATGAGTGCGCTTTCGGATATGGAGCATGTGGATCAAGCCTTTGCGTTGGGCTGTGATGCTTATGCTGCAAAGCCTTTGGAATTGGAGAAAGTGGAGGAAGTTCTTTGCGGGCTTGGTATTCTTCCGTGAGCCTTGCTGTTTACAGGAGATGGAGAGGAGAAAATTCATGAGACGAGAAGTGGGCAGGCTGCTGTTTTTTGCGATGGCGGTATTGGCTTTTGTAATGATGTGCCCTGCAGAAGGACAGGCGGCAGACAGCTCCAAGGAGTCGGTCAGCAGCCAGCCTTATCGAGCGGTATGGTTTGCGTTTTATGATTACGATGCCTTTTTGGAACGCTATAGCAAAAATACGGAGGAAAACTTCAAGAAATTTTTTGATGAGGTGCTGGATAACTGCAAGGAAAAAGGATTCTGCCGCATTCTCGTACATGTACGTCCGGCTGCTGATGCCTTGTATGAGTCTAGCTATTTTCCAGTGTCTGCCCGAATTGCAGGGAAGCAGGGAGCGCCGATCACTTATGATCCGCTGAAGGTCATGGTGGCAGAAGCCCATGAGAAGGGAATGGCGATCGAAGCGTGGCTCAATCCTTATCGTGTTGCCAGCAGTACGGATTATTCGGAACTGGCAAAGAACAATCCTGCACGAAGGTGGCATGAATCTCGCTTGCCTTCCGAGCAGCGCAATGTTTTGGAGTATGACGGAAAATTGTACTTTAATCCGTCGAAGCCTGAGGTGCGGGAACTGATCAGCAATGGTGTCAAGGAGATCGTGCGGAATTATGACGTGGACGGGATCCATTTGGACGATTACTTCTATCCGTCCTTTTCCATGGAAAATTACAGAGATGTGTTCGATGCGGAGGAGTACGAACATTCTGTTGAGAAGGAACAGGGAATGAGCATACAGGACTATCGCAGGGAACAGGTGGATCTTTTGGTTTTCGGTCTGCATGCGGCTGTTAAGAATATCCGTCCGGATGCGACCTTTGGTATCAGCCCAGCAGGAAGCATTGACAACCTTACGAGTGACAATCAGTATTATGTGAATATCGAGAAATGGTGTTCCAGTACCGAATATGTGGATTATATTACGCCGCAGATCTATTGGGGATTCCGTCACTCGACGGCAAAATATGACAAGGTGCTGGATCGCTGGAGCAGTATAGTAGACCAGTCCAAGGTAAAACTCTACGTTGGTCTGCCTGCTTACAAGATGGGAAAGGATACGGGGAGCAATCCTGAGGAAAAGAGAGAGTTCAAGGAAGCCGACACGTTGAAAAAAATGATAAAGTATGCTTATAAAAAGAAAGTGGACGGATTTGCTGTATTTGATTATCAGGATATCGTCCGTGAGGATGCGCAAAAACAGGTAAAAGCTATGGAAAAGGCCTGGAAGAAATAAAAGAAACGCCTTGGATCTGGAAATTCCGGACTCAAGGCGTTTAAATTTTCTTAAAAGGGTATTGACAGAAAAGCAGGAGACATGTAACATAGTACAAGTCGCTGCGAGGTGACAGGCTTGAGAGAAGGGTTCACGGCATGGCAGCCAGTGCTTCCTCAGCCGGTTCGGGCAGACAGGGAGTGAAAAAGTCCTTGACAAAGAAAGCCTGATGAGATATACTAAACAAGTCGCTTGAACGAAGCGGGGCTTCGGAAAAGCAGATGTTCCTTGAAAACTAAACAATACAGAACACATCATGCAAACTGTATGATAAGCCAGATGTT
>JAZLHW010000101.1:0-7015 GCA_045617105.1 Selenomonadaceae bacterium
CAAATCCCTCCTTCTGCGCCAAATAAAAGAACCGCTTTCCTAACGGAAAGCGGCTTTTTTATTGATATTTGCTCACTTTTTTGGCATTTTCCATTTTAGAAAGTACCACCTGTGTAACACATTCTGTTACATTGTAACAGCTAATATTACCGAAAAATTACTTGCAAATTACTTGCAAATTACTTGCGAGAATCAATACCTGCGATAAGAATACTCGTCCATCATGGCAGGTCTGTCTCTTCCCGGTTCCTGTTCATTGCGTCTTGAATATCTGCTGCGAGAATAACCGCCTCTGGAAAATCCTCCATCACGGCTGTAGCCTTCATCCTCTTCTGCGCTCATAATCTTGCAGATATTTTTTATGGAACCGGTGAGCTTCTGCACAGTGTCAAGCTGACCTGCGGAAAGCTCGCCACGTTCGCTTATCTCGTCAAGCTCCTCGCAAAGCAGCTCCTTTAGTTTCATCAATGACTGCATGTTCATGCGTTCCACCTCCTTATTCCTTAGTTACTATCACAACGATAGAATCAACTGTTGCAGCTGTAACTGCTTCTACGCTGACTTTGCTGCAGCCGCAATCAGCAGGAACCAGTATTGCCGTATCCCCACTGATAAGCGTACCAACTGCCACAGGCGGCAATGCTATGGTTGTCTCCGGAAGAACCACACCGTCAACAGCTACCGCCAGCTGAACAGCATTGGTATCAACCGCTTCCACCACCACATGCACCAGTACCTTGTAGTAATGTGGGTTTTTGCAGCATCCGCTCCCCTTTACGGAGATAAGCGGAGATCCCTGCCGGTGCATTATATTGCACCCACCGCAAACAACATTTGTCTGAAGCGCAACAGCCTGACCTGCTGCAAGAACCTGTGGAGTTGTGCTTATGTATTCTGCCATAGCACACACCTCCAATCAGCAATTGCAGCCACAGCCACTATAGGCATAAGGATTCGGTACGGAAAAAGCCGGTACAGGTGCCGGTCTGAGCTGAGAAATCAAATAAGAATTCTGATTGCACTGCGATGCGGCAAGCTCAAGAGAATTGATACGCTGATTCTGTTCTGCGATCTTTTCGTCCTTTCTTGCCATCTCCATTGCGGTCAGCCTGTCGTTGATAGAGCGGAAGTTTGCATTGGAGTTATCGATGATGTCTCTTGTGTTAACGCACATGGTGTGCTGCAGATTGTTTGTCTGCTGTGCGATACTGTAGTTTACACCGGCGATATCACTCCGAAGGTCACAGCAGCACTGCTGCTGCGCCGCAGCGTTGTTTGCCATCTGGGTAAGGATAGATGCCGTCTGATTGCTTCGCTCCAGCTGCGCCCCTGCAAAGCCGTTAGCAAGACTCATCTGCACACCATTTGTCAGCTGTGCCTGACTGTAAAAGCCGTCACACAAGCCGTTGTTGATTCCGTCAAGCTTTCTTTCCGTCATTGCGAAGTCGCTGGAAAGCACATAGTTATCTGCGGCACCGGAACGACCGCCGCCGCCATAGCCGCCATTGCCCCATCCACCTGCAAATGCGAAAAGAAAAAGAATGATTATCCACCATGCGCCATCGCCACCGAAACCGCCGCTATTGCGAGTCAGAGCAGCAATGTCGGCAGGCCCCATTCCATTTTCGTTTACCATTGTTATTTTCTCCTTTACTATTATTATTTAAAAACCCTGCAGGAGTTTTTTACTTCAATATATTCATGAGCTGTTTAGCCATTTCCGAATACTGGTTATACTGCTGCTGGCTCATCTGACCGCTGTTGAGCAGATTCTGCACCTGCTGTTTCGGGTCACCGGTAAAGCTGTTCTTAAACTGGTGAAACGCCGTCACCATTTGTCCCATGTTTCCCTGTGTACGCATGCCGCCAAGCTGATTGAATAACGGATTACTCATTGATGATCTCCTTCTTTAGCCGTGAAACAAGCTCTTCAAACTCTTTCCTTGTTACATACTCTGTCGGTGCTTTTGCCGCTTCCGAAAGCTCTTTATACTCGAATACTCGCAGCGGCATTGGAATACCGCTCGGATCAGATGATTTAATGTAGAATCGGGATTCCTCGCTGTCCATCAGCAGAACGCTCTGCCCCGGAGCAAGCAGATAGCTCTTTGCCCCTGCTTCTCCCTGCACCCACACAATGCCGGAAGATTGTGTCTGCTGCTGTGGCTGCTGCATGTACGGATTCTGATACGGATAGTTGTAGTTCATTTTGCAGACCTCCTGTAATAATAAATCGGTATTTCACTCCCACTGTCCCAGCTGTCATAATAATCACCGTTGCGGACGCATACCACATGACCGCTCAGTACAACAACAAATGTCCCGGAAGGATGCTCCTCGCAGAAATCTTTCAAATGATATCTTTCGGGATATTCCTTGTTTACCATGTGTTTCGTATAGCCCTGCTCTCTCAAGTACACGCCCCAAACCGCATTGGATGAAGGCATGTCGTGCATCTTCAGCCCTTTATCGCAGATTCCTATGTATGTGTCTGCCCAGCTTCTTCCAAGAGCTTTACTCAGCGCTCTGATGACGCAATCCCCTACCGTTTTTCTTTCGGGATTAGCGTTATAAACCTTCCACATTTCCACCACCTCACATTCATATAGTAAAAGAAAAAGCGAGAGGAAACCTCTCGCTTTACTTTTATTAAACTGTTGAAAAACCGTCAGTTGGCATCCATCCATGTTTCCTGCGCCGATTGCTTTCTCGGAGGAAGTATAACCGAATACTTCTGTGCGGCATCATACTTTTTCTTCAGCCGGGATATTATCCTGTCGACCGTTGCAAGGCTCATTCCGAATTCCATGGACTGCTTTGTTCTGCTCCAACCTGCCACTCTTGTCCGCATAATCATTTCCTCGTCCTTGCTAAGACAGGCTTCCTCGATAAATGCTTCCAGTATAACCTTTGACCATGGGACCTGATGTGACATATCATTCTTCCTCGTCGCTCTTTTTCTTCAGTATCTCAATTGCCTTGCGGATAAGCTCCGGAATAGGAACACCCATAAGACCTGCGTTCTCTACGATGCTGAGAAGCTCGTTAACAATAAATGCGATGCAAACGCCGTCACGGAAGTAAGTAGTGCCGATCAGCATATCTATTCTCGCAGCTATCAATACGATGAGTAATGTTACACCCTTGCGGATAAGACCTTTCCACCCTGCCCGGGATTCAAGCGCACCGTTATCTGTTTTGGGGGATGCATGGAAAACTCCTGCAACAAGAATCCCGGTCAGATAGTCAATGCCCATAAATACAAGTAAAGTGGTCATCGCAGATGTCCAGCCTCCAAACCATGATGCTACGATAGCGCCTACCACGCCGGCAGCACCCAATATAATATCCTTCATTTTAACCAACTCCTCCAATTAGCCGAAGCCATACTTCGGCATCCACATAATCCTTACCGGCAAAATCCATCAATGCTGTTTTTGTTTCAGGACCGAATTCACAATCGGGCGTATTCGTCCTGCGCACAAAGCTTTTTGATAAGCCGTAGCCGTGATAGCGCAGCAATACTTGCAGACTGCCAACGGCAACGCCATAGTCACCCATGTGCAGCTCCGGCAGCTTTGACGGATAGGTCTGCACAGGCTCCTCGGCAGGGTCTAACTCAACCTCAAGCGCATCGCCGTACTCTCCGACATTTGTGTCGGGAACATCAAGTGCTTCATAATCCGGGCGATAAGCACAGACAAATTCAGAAGCTTTTCTTTTAATTTTAGCTACCTTGTCACCACAGTTACCCTCAATGGTCGTGTAGCTGTTTCCGCTGACCTCAACTACAAGACCGATATGATCTCTCACACCGTCCTTTTGGTAGTCGAATATAACCATGTCTCCGACTTGGTACCCACCTGTCACCAACTGCCCATGCTCTTTTGCATAAGCTTCCACACCGTTGCAGTGGGCAGTGTTTGGAAAAGGTACACCAACCTGTCTGCAGCACCACCAGAGGAAGACCACGCACCAAGGCAAGTCCGCATATGAGCTGCGCTCTCCCCAATAAGAATGGTTATATTTCACATCGTTGCTTCCCATCGGTATCTCGCAGATGCCGACCTCTCTCTGTGCGGCAGATATTAATTCGTTTAATTTACTCATCGGAAACCACTTCCCAATCCGTTGCAAGCATATCTGCCTGCGATGCTAACCATCCGAGCTGTACACCGCTCGTTCCGCAGAAAGCAAATGCCTGATTGCCTATGTTTTCATGGGCAAGGTTGATGCACTCGCCATGAGAATTGACATAGCTGATTCTTGTTGCCAGTTCGACATACTGATTCTTGCCGTTCCAGCCCTTACGCTTTATCCTCTTGCCCTCTCTGGCAAGCTCTATTGCACATCCAAATGTCATGTCAGCACTCCTTAATACAGCGATTCTCAAACTTTTTGTACGCATCGAGATAGAATTCCTTCTTGTCTCCGTTGTATGTTACCTCATAGTACATACCATCAAACAGCGTACTCGACAGCAGCCATTTCCAGTTCTGAAGCGTCTTGCATTTCCAGACTGTGAAAACCCGAAATTCCTTAACATCATCGCTCTTGTCGAGATGTTCCCAAATGTAATCAATTACGATCTGTTCTGCTTTTATATCCATAACATTAAATCTCCTATATATTTTCACCTATTTTGTAGAAATCCTGCGAGTAAGTCAAAAACGATACCCTTTTTTGACTTATCGCTCGTCTAACGCTCGTTATCGCTCGTTTTCAAATCAAGCGATAACTCACGCTTCTTCGGTCTCCGGCACATACTCGGTTTCAATGGTAGCCTGTTCAATCACGCTCAGATTCTCGTCCACCAGCATGATGCTGACTGACGGATACAGCTCAGTCATGACCATTTTGCTGTAGCGGTCGTGATACAACGACACCCCCGATGCAAAGCTGTTGCGCTGGGTAATGCTTGTGTTGACCTCGCCGTCAGCTCTCTGCTGAAATTCAATTACATAGTATTTCATGGTTTAATCTCCTTACCAAAATTTTTTGAACACCGCATATCGGTATGTTACCTGACTTGTCCAATAGGTGTTTGACCCGACCCTTAACAGCGGAAACTCCGCTGCGGAAAGCTGTGATGTATAGCCGCCGCTATAAGTGTACGATGCTGATGACGGAAAACTGCCGCTAATATTGTCCGCCGTTTGGTTGTATGTAAAATACATGGTCAGCCCGTTTTCAAGAGGTATTGTTGTTGTGGACGAGCCACGCATGGGGTTTTTAAACAAATCCCTAAACCATACAAATCCATACACATCGTTGCCGCCACCAGTTTTGGTGATATCAGGCGTGAATTCGTCACTCCACACGATGATGCCGTCCGGAATAGCTCCAAGGTTGTGCTGTATCTTTACCGATGTGCCGCTTGATGACAGGGAGCTGGTGGCAAGCTTGAATGTTCCTACATCAATCCGGATGCCATCTCCACTCCCACCGCCATACCCATTGGCTAATGTCCGTATCGCATCCCCAATGTTAGCATCCGCTGCACCGGTCACGCCATTGGCATAGGTCAACAGCGCATCAAGCTTGCTCTTGCTCTCCGTCAGCTCACTTACAATGCTCATCCGATCACCTCATTAATCGCTGCGGCCAGCGGCTCAAGCAGTCCAATCTTGCTGTCTATCAGATATTCCACCGCACCTTTGAGGCTTCCTGTAATGGTATCGTTCCTTGCGATGTCAACCGCAGGCGTGATAACAGTGCCGTTGTCTGTCCATACCTGACATCTGTACCAGCGTCTTGCTGCGACATTCAGACTCGTTATCAGTGTTTTTTCGCTTGCGGTAGCAGCGCCCGTTTTCGTCCATCCTGTTTCTCCGTCTCGGCTATACTGCCATTCATATGATGTTGCTCCGTCAACATTTGCAGTGACTTTGAAAATGTCACCTGTTTTGTGGACAATGGTTGTCGGTTCTTCCGATAACTCAACCCCCCAATCCGATGCGCTGCCCTCGGTAACGACAGCCCATGTAGTGGTATCATTGCTTATCTTTGCGGCAACAACATTTTCACTTATCTTGATTCCGTAACCGGCTGTCAGCGCATCCTGCTTTGCATCCCATCCTGCTTCCTTGTCCTCGATGGCGGTAATGCGGCTCTCTGCACCGCTGGCTCTCGTCTCCACAGCACCGATGCGCTCCTTTATCGGTCCGTCATCGTAGGAACTGCCACCACCTGTCGCACTTATCACATTGTTCTCAATGGTGATGTTTGCACCTGCCGTCAGCTTATTCTGCTTGGAATTTAAAAGGTTATTATGCCCAATAAAAAGCAGTGTTGTATCATCCTCGACCGCCTTGATCCGCTCCTCAAGCGCAGTGGTATCTCCACCGCCGCCTTCCACATGCACCATGTCGGCAATGTCCTGCTTGTCCTGCTCGGTCAGCACATAGTCATTGCCGTCCTCGCCTACGACCTTGCCCATGTCCTGCTTTGTCTTGTCGGACAGCGTGAATATCAGATGCCCTTCCTCGTTGATCTCCGCATTGGTAACACCTCTGCCGATAACGCCGTAAAGCTTTGCGTGAACCACATCGCATTCACCGTGTATCTGATTCAAATAAATCATGTCGCTGCCCCCTTAATCCACCTGTGCAGGACTGTCATTAATCAGTGTTACCCGGTTTTCCCCGATGTAATCCAAATCAAATGTATATTTTCCTGCAGGGAATAACGCTGTGCATTCAGCATCGAAATCAAGGGAAATGATGTTGTCCTCAATATGCTCAAACACAAATTCCTTGATGACATCTTTTCTTTTGTCTCTGAATTTCACTTCAACACTGTCTGTGTCGGCAATACTAACAGGTTCTCCGTCCTGATCCACAAGCTCCAGCTCCAGCTGCAGCTTGAATGTGTTGCCTTCGTACCATCGCAGAACGCCATTAACGATTCTCGGACTGAGATTTGCTTTCTGCATGTTGTTCACCGCAACCACCTCCTTATTAATGAATAAAGTAGCAAAACGGCGCCGGGGATTCTATCCCAGACGCCGTTCGCC
>JAZLHW010000102.1:0-1406 GCA_045617105.1 Selenomonadaceae bacterium
GCTGGACACGAACGGAGGGAATCCCAATTCCAATCAGGGAGGAATTGCCATCGTCGCATTCACCCAGAATCAGCGAAACGAAGTGCGGGATTTGCATGGAAAAGCAGGTGCTTTGGCGGCATATCAGGGAGCCAAACAGCAAACCTATGTCATTCAAGGCTCCATGATTGGTCGTTCTGATTCCAACGGTCCCCAGGGGTGTGGAATTAACGAGGATGTTTCCTTCACCCTGAACACCATTGACCATCATGCCGTTGCATTTACCCCGGACTGCGAAATCCATGAGGAAATCACCGGCACGATTACCCGGAAAGACAGTCTGAACTTCCATACCCAATGTGTTATGACTTCTGATACAGAGGAGCCGTACTACATCGTCCGCCGTCTGACCCCCAGAGAGTGCGCCAGGCTGCAAGGCTTCCCGGCTTGGTGGTGCAGTGATTTGGGAATTGAGAATCCCACCCCGGAGGAGATTTCCTTCTGGGCAGAGGTTTTTGAAACCCACCGAAAAATCATGGGTACATCCTCAAAGCCGAAGTCAGAAAAGCAGCTTATCAAATGGCTGCGTGATCCCCACTCCGATGCCGCAGAATACAAGCTCTGGGGCAACGGTGTCGCATTGCCCTGTGTGTACTTTGTCCTGTCCGGGATTGTCTGGGCAGCTAACCAAGGCTGATATTCTTCCAGCTTGTCAGCCTTGGAAATCTGCCCCTGTGCGGTTCACTTCCGAGCCGCATGGGGGCAGTTATTTTTATAAGGAAAGGAATGATTCAATGCTGGAACTTCAACCGAAAACCGAACAGCACACCCCTCTGAGCTTAATGCCCATCTCTCTGCGGATTGCCAATGACTTTGTGGAACAGCTTCACCGGCACCACCATCCCACCGCTGGACATAAGTTTTCCATCGGTGCGGAAAAGGATGGAAAGCTGGTGGGTGTCATTATCTGCGGCAGGCCGGTCAGCCGCTTTCTGGATGACGGATACACGCTGGAAATCAACCGGGTCTGCACTGACGGAACAAAAAATGCTTGCAGCTTGCTCTACGGTGCCGCCGTCAGAGCTGCCAAGGCATTGGGCTATCACAAGGTCATTACTTACACCTTGCAGAGTGAACCCGGCACCAGCCTGAAAGCATCCGGGTTTACCTGTGAGGGTGAAGCCGGTGGACTTGTCTGGACAGGACAACGGCATCCGAAGCAGGAAAATCTGTCCCCGATGGAAATGAAAAACCGCTGGGTCAAGGTCATCAAGGAGGATCGCCATGACGGATAAGCACTCCCACAATGAGGATTCTGGCATCCTTGCCATACGGCGTCAGCATCTGTTATCCTTGCAGCAGGCAGCCGACAAAGAGAACTATCTGAAGGCCGCTGAAATGTCTATGGAGGATGATTACGGCATGAT
>JAZLHW010000103.1:0-7088 GCA_045617105.1 Selenomonadaceae bacterium
AACATCCTCAATCGTGCGGCTGCGGAATTTACCCCGAATCAGAGCAATCGCACAGAAAGCACAGCGGTTATTGCATCCCTCCGCAATCTTGACATAAGCAGTATAATCCGGTGTCGTGCGGATACGAGGACAGTTCGAGTCGTAAATCGTCGTATTCTCGTCCACCAAAACAACACGATTCCCCTTCAGTGTCTCCTGCACGGCTTCCATGATTCGATGCCACGAACCTGTTCCCAAAATCGCATCCGCTTCCGGCAATTCATCCAAAAGCGTCTCATGATACCGCTGTCCAAGGCAGCCAGCCACGATCAAAGAACGGCATTTCCCATTTTCCTTGTACTCAGCCATGTTCAAGATACTTGTAATGGCTTCCTCTTTTGCCGACTGAATAAAGGAACAGGTATTCACAATAATAATATCGGCATCCGCAGGGTTTGGTGTCAGCTCTATGCCATTCTCCCTCAAAAGGCCAAGCATAACCTCCGTATCCACCAAATTCTTTGCACAGCCAAGGCTAATAAAACCCGCTTTCATTAAAATTCCTCCTAAACATCACGATCCGCAGAAAAGAAAACTCATCAAAAACACAACATTCCACTCTATTTCAACCTAATGTATTTTACCCATCGATCCAGAAAATCATGCTTCTGCTGCTTCGTAAACTTCGGCAGATGGTCAAAAAGGACAATATTCTTGCCTGCAAACATCTTATAAGCAAGGGTTTCCGGATTGGTCGGAACAAAATAAAAATTATTTCTTTGCAGCGCCATCTGGACATCATCCATCAAAAGCCAATCCGCCAAGCTTCGTGCTAACGCAGACTGCTGCTCCGTTGCTCCCACAGTCAAGGCAGAACCAGTCAAAAGATAGGATGTCCCATCCGCTGGATAAATAATTTTTAAGGGATAACCATCGTTCAAGTAGCGAAGCACCTCGCTCTGCACCGCAATGGAAATATCCGTTTCCCCCATTCCTGCCTGACGAACTGGATTATTGAGATATTTCGTATACTGCACGACCTTCGGATGGATCTGCCGCCATATTTGATAGGTCACCTGATCACCGTATTGCTCAATCATGGAAAAAAGCAATCCAGAGGAAGCATCCGCCGCAACAAAATCCGTAATCCCGATACGCACAGAATTCATCTCTGCCAACGACATCCAGCTATCAGGAATTTGCTGCAATGTGCGAAGGTAATCCTTGTTGACGCAGAAAACCGTCGGATCATACCAAACACCTGTCCAGTATCCATCTGCCTGCTTGAAAGCATCTGGAACAGCATCACTAGACTGGGAAACATACGATAGCAGCATTTCTTCCTGTGCTGCCCGCTCCAAGGTTTCCTGATCCGCCAAAAGAAGCGCAGCGGCATCTTCCTTCTCATTTGATTTCTGTTCCCTGAGACGAAGCAGAATGTCTTCCTGCGCCAATGGAACAAAATTTATCTTCACATGATACAGCTGCTCATACTCATTTGCCAGAAGTGCCGCATGCTCTGCCGGCAGTGTCGTATAGACCGTTACCTCCTGCAGCGCCTCTGTATCCTCCGTACAATCCGCGCCAGCCAAGTAAGCAGAGCCAACCAAAACCATCACAAATAATGAAAAAGCCGTCAGCAGCAATGACGTATAACGCCGCATACCGTTCCCCTCCATCAAAATTACCCACAGAAAACCCGTCCATTCATTTTACCACACTGCACAAATATTGAAAATAGGGATTTGCATGTCTTTCCTCACAGAAACTAGAAAAAGCCCGCCAGCATTGAGCTGACGGGCTTTTGTAGCTTTCGATATAATCGTAATGATCAACGCTTCGAGAACTGCGATGCCTTACGAGCTTTCTTAAGACCATACTTGCGGCGCTCTTTCTCACGCGGATCACGAGTTACGAAACCTGCCTTCTTGAGTGCAGGACGCAAATCAGCATCCATTTCCATGAGTGCACGAGTAATGCCATGACGAATCGCACCTGCCTGACCGGATGCACCGCCACCCTTTACATTAACGACAACATTGTACTTATCTGCAGTCTCCGTAAGTTCCAGCGGCTGACGAACGATAAGCTCAAGCGTCTTCAAACCAAAGTATTCTTCCATATTACGACCGTTGATCGTAACCGTGCCATCGCCTGGAACCAAACGAACACGAGCAACGGACGTCTTTCTACGACCAGTACCGTAGTAGCTGACTTCTGCCATAAATTATGTCCTCCTTCCAGTCTCAGCGGATATTCAGTTTAAGCTCTTCCGGCTTCTGTGCAGCATGAGGATGCTCTGCACCAGCATACACGCTGAGCTTGCGATACATCTGTGCACCAAGACGGTTCTTCGGGAGCATTCCCCGAACAGCATGTTCAACAACACGAGTTGGGAATTTCTCCAACATCTGACCAGCCGACGTAAACGTCGTGCCGCCCTGATATCCAGAATGACGGAAATAAACCTTATCCGTCAATTTTTTCCCAGTAAATTTCACCTTATCTGCATTGATGACGATGACGTAATCACCCGTATCAACATGCGGAGTATATGTCGGTTTATTTTTACCGCGAAGAACTTTTGCGACCTCAGCAGCGAGCCTGCCGACAGTCTGGCCTTCAGCGTCTACAACGTACCACTTGCGCTCGATATTGGATGCATTTGCCATAAACGTTGTCTTCATGCGATTTCCCCCCTAAAAATTCAACTTAAATACTTATCCATGTGCAAACTGCGTCAGGTTTCCGGGGCTAATGGAAGACCATGCCACAACATCACATAGAGTTATTCTAATAAAAACATTCCCCAAAGTCAAGAAAATTTTAGTACGATTTAAATATTATTTGAACCATTTATTATGATATTCTAGTGCATCACAAAAGAGAATGTCCCAACGAAGATATTCCACCCCTGACGGTCTTCCTGTACGCTCTGTATCACATTTCCTTCCGGTTTTGAAGGAATTCATCTCCTTCATCCTGAATAAAATCCGTCATGGACTCCTGCGGTTGTTCCTCACGCATAATCTCGGTATCCTGAGATTTTTTTTCTTCGTTTTTCTTTTCTTCCTTTTTCGCCTGTTCCTGCTTTTTCTCTTCCTGTTTTTTCTTCTTTTGGGCTTCCTTTTTTGCTTCTTTTTTTGCTTCCTTTTCTGCTCGCTCTGCTGCTAATTTTTCCTTTCGCTTATCCTGCTCTGTCTGAATATGTGCCTTCGTATTGCAATATCCTACATACGCAAAAGATCCCGCCGTCACCAACAGCACGATAGAAAGCATCACGACAATAACATTCTTGACCAACCCCATCTTCCTTTCCTTGCAAACAAAATTTTTCCCATCAAAAAGCTTTTCTTCTATTTTATCCTCAAATCCTGCTCCCGTCTACTCAATAAAAAAGAACTTCCAGTTTTTCAGAGGCAGCTCCAAATGCTTCCAGTTGCAGAAGGAAAACACATATTCCTGTTGAATCTATAAGCAGGATATTTTATACGAATATGAGGTGAGCAGACATGAATGAAAAAGAATTGAAACGCACCATCAACCTTCTCAATGATTATGTGGACGATTACCTTTATGAAAAACAGCCCAAAGGTGGTGCTGCCACAGTCAAGGTTGCACACCAAGCAGCACAGGACTTTGCTAAACAGTACCACTATGAGGTCGTCATCAAGGGACATATTGCCTTTATCTGCATTCAGCAAAACAAGCAGGAGGAAACCTACGACTATCTGATCCTTGACCTTGAACAAGAACCCCATATCGAAGCCGTAACCTACGCCGCTTCTCCTGAAACACTGCGTGCTAATACTATCAAGTTTAATTAAATATATAGATCCAACGACGATGGATTCTCCTCCCAATGTGAGAAAATTTTTAAACAAAACAAAGAAAAGAAAAAACAGCCATATACTTTTAAATAAAAAGATAGCCTCGCAAACACCGTATTTACGTTGCTTGCGAGGCTTTTACTCATTTTTAACTGTCAAAGATGGAAACATAAAATACTATTCATTACATCATGGAAATAGGATCAATATCAATAGCTACATCTGTTCTCCTGTGCAAGCCCTCCTTCCGAAGAAATTCCTGCACAGCGGAAAGCTCCCTTGCCTTGATCAGTACCACAAAACGATAGATTCCTCGAAATTGCGAAATCATAGCAGGAGACGGACCAATCGCTTGGTTTTCTTCCTGCTTGGGAAAAGTTTTGCGAAATGCCTCTATCAACAGCTTTGCACGTTCCCTTGCTCGCTCCTCCAGCTTGTCCTGAAACAAAAGCTTAATCAAGCGGCGAAACGGCGGATACAAAAGCTGTCTCCGCATCGCTATTTCCTTTTCGTAAAATCCTTGGTAATCCTGCTTGATTCCACAAGCTACTGCATAATGCTCCGGATTATAGCTCTGAACCACGACTTTTCCGGGAAGCTTTCCCCGACCTGCCCGTCCTGCTGTTTGCGTAATCAACATAAAACAACGTTCCGAAGCACGAAAATCCGGCAAGTTCAAACTCGAGTCCGCACTCACAATGCCAACTGCCGTAACATTTGGTATATCATGTCCCTTTGCCACCATCTGCGTACCAAGAAGGATATCATACGCACCCTTTCGGAATTCGTCCAAAATATTCTGGTGAGCAAACTTTCTCCCTGTTGTATCCCTGTCCATGCGAACCACTCGTGCATCTGGCAGAATTTCACGCAGCTCCCGTTCCAGCTTTTCCGTTCCGGATCCAAAAAACTTGATATAGCGGCTGCCGCACTTTGGACATTCGGCTGGCATCTTTTCCTGCACATCGCAATGATGGCAGCTCAATGCTCCATTGGCATGATAGACAAGCGGCAGACCGCAAAAGCGGCATTTCAAAGGTTCTCCGCAGGAACGGCACATAACAAAAGTAGAAAATCCCCGCCGGTTCAGCATGACGATCATTTGCTGGTGGCTGCGAATCGTTTCCATCAATAAGGCTTGCAATTCCCGCGACATCACATGACGGTTTCCCATACGAAGCTCCTGCCGCATATCCACACATGTCACCAAAGGCAGCGGCTTATTTCCGATTCTCTTGGGCATTGTCAAAAGCGTGAGCTTTCCCGTCCTTGCCCGTGCAAAGGACTCCACAGAAGGCGTTGCACTTCCCAAAATAAGAACCGCATGATGTATTTTTGCAAGCTGTTCCGCTACTGTTCTCGCATGGTAGCGGGGCGACTCATCCTGCTTATAGGACATATCCTGCTCCTCGTCCATGATGATAAGCCCCACGTTGTCCGCTGGCGTAAAGAGTGCCGATCTGGCACCAACAATAATTCCCGCCTCACCTCGTCTCATGCGGAAAATCGCATCATTTCTCTCAGCCAAGGAAAGCTGGCTGTGCATGACGATGACATCCTCAAAATATCCCCGAAATGCCCGTACTAACTGTCCAGTAAGCGCAATCTCCGGCACCAACACGATGACCTTTCGCCCTGCCGCCCTCGCTCGCTCCGCTGCCTCAATGTAGACCTGCGTTTTTCCGCTTCCCGTAACCCCATACAACAAAAAACCTCGATATTCCTTCTTCTCTAATGCCAAAACAATTTCCGACAAAGCCCTTTGCTGGTCGTCTGTCAATGTGAGCTTCCCACGCTGGGAACGAACCTCTCGATAGCTGTCACGCAGCACTCTCTGTCTTTTAATTTCGACCAAGCCAGATTTCTCCGCCGCCTTGATGACCGCAGGAGAAATGCCTTGCTTTTCAAGTTCCAAAAACAGCTGCTTATCATGCTCTTTCAGCAGGCTCAGCAAACGGCACTGCGCCTTTCGCCGCTTCAGGCTCTCCAAAAGCTCTGCCGTAACTTCGGCCTTGCAGGAAACATACCTCTCAAACTTTGCTTTCACACGTGACTCTGCCACATATTCCTTCTCCAAAAGCTGATAATGCAGCAGCTTCTCCAAAACTTCCTCAACAGGAAAGTTTGCATTTCCCATGCATTTTTTTATTTCCAGCCGAGTCAGCGGGCCATCTCTCAAAAGACAGCGATATAAACTCTGATACAGCTCTGTCTGCAAAAGGACATGATCTCCATGTTCCTCCACAGCAGAATAACGGGCAAAGATTCTCAGTCCGCTTTTTCCTGGCATGAAAAGCCGCATCGTCTCTGCCAGCGAGCAAAGATAAAACTCAGACATCCACCGTGCCGCCTCAATCATCTCAGGCGTAAACCAAGCTTCCTCATCCACCGCTTCCAAAATATCCTTTAATGCGATTTCTGAAACCTTCACGTTCTCCGTTGCAAGCACGAAGCCCTCCACGCTCCGTCCGCCAAATGGCACAAAAACCCTCCACCCAGCACCCAAGTAAGAAAGTGCTTCCGGAACACGATACGTGTATTCTTTTGCTATGCTTTTTACTGGAATATTTACAAATACACTCGCTGTCAGCAATGTCCCGCCCCCAAATGCCAAATCTTTTTGCTCCATGATGCCATTGTTCTTTTTTCAGATAGTTACTTTTTTCCAATTCTAATGCATCGTAATCTTTTCGTCACCCAATAATCTGCCGATAAGGCATGTTGATACTTTATCATGATGCTCAAACCCCTGCTTTGCTCTTTGCAAGCTGTTATTTGCGTAGCAATAGCGACAGCCATGAATGCAAGTATCATATGCTCCAATATCGAAACTCTCCACGCAATTGCAAAGCGGACGTTGGCTTTTCGCTTTGCCGACACGCAGCTTTTTCCCTGTAATACTCTCTATCAGTTCCCTATCAATGCAAGCCCCGTGAGAAATCTTGTATTTCTCTAGGTCGATACTCTCCGAGCAAGTTGACAATGCAATGCCATTGCCTTCAGCAAGTTCAGAAAACCCAAATGCCAATTGCTGCATGACAGCTTTATCCAGTTCCTGCAAATTAAATTTCTTGATATTTTTCTTGATTTTGGGATAAATGTCAAGGAAGCTGATAACGCAACGATTCACAAATGGAGATAATTCCTTCAAAGCATTATCAAACCAAGATAAATGGTAGTCTACCGAGTAGTGTTCGTTTATCAAGATAGGATCATACCGCCATACAACCCGATTGCTGTCGATATAACGGGATAGTTCCTGCACTGTTTGAATAATTT